>ONYS01000139.1 GCA_900322095.1 uncultured Prevotella sp. | reverse complement strand
GCACCTTCAGCGTAGCCTTCAAGCAGCGCACCGGCCAGAGCGTAAAAGACTGGATCGCCGAGCAAGAGTCCGCCCTGCAATCAAATAAACAATGATTTTGCCGCAAAAACCCTTGCAAAAATAAATATATTGTTGTATATTTGCACCCGAAACATATAAACAACAACGATTATGGCATATAGTTTTAAAGAAAAGATGGAGTGGACGATTATCTTTGCCACGGAGTTCGGTCGACGCTTTGGACTTACGCTCAAGCAGGCGTTCAACTATCTGAGCCGCTTCGGCGCCATCAAGTTTGTTGACGAGCACTACGATTACTGCCACACTCAGTCGTTCCAGTCGATGGTCAGTGACATGGCCGAATACTGCCACAGGAAAGGAGGGGCGCTAGTATGATACTCTACCATGGCACAAACGCCGACTTCGGCGAAATCGATCTCCATAAATCTAAACCAAATAAGGATTTCGGTCAAGGTTTTTACCTCAGCCGTGAGTATGCTCAGGCTATGGCCATGGCTAAAATAAAGGTTGAGCAGCTGGAAATGGGCGTGCCAACCGTTCTTACTTATGAGGTTGACGACGAGGCGATGACGGGATTAAAAGTCCTTAGCTTCGATGATTACACTGAGGAGTGGGCAAAGTTTATACTTTTGAACCGAAACAACGCCAACCCCGAGCCTGCCCACGACTACGATATTGTAATCGGTCCCATTGCTAATGACCGTGTTGGCGTTCAACTCTGGAAGTTTGAGAATGGCGCTATTGATTTGCCTACACTCATACACAATCTGCGCAACATGAAGGGTATTACCTTCCAGTATTATTTCGGCACCGAGCGTGCCATTAAAATTCTGAAGCGACTATGAACGAGAAAGAACAGATGAAGCTCGATATGGTTAAGCACCTGGCTCTGCGACTGATGGATGAAAACTCGCAGCTCACGATTGAGCAGGCCTTGAGCACCGTTATCAACAGCGATACCTACCAACGTCTGCAGGACGATGCTACTGGTCTTTACTACCAGAGTCCTGGCTACGTGTACTCTTTCCTAGAGAACGAACTGAAGACCGCAAGGGTTTCTTAACATACTATCTATACCCCATATAATACTCCCTCCGCACACTCCATGCGGAGGGATTTTTTATGGGGCAGCGCCCCATTAAGATAATCCACGCCAGGGCTATGATGCCCAGGCGTACCTTGGTGTAAAGAGCGACGAGGAGGAGCGGTTGCATCCTTCCCTCGGGGGAAGGCCTTGGTTGGGGGAATGTCTCTTTTAGTTCTTTTCTCTGCGCCAGAGAAAAGGACAGATATTTTGGCTCTTTTTACAAAAGAGCATCTTTCTGGCGGAACAGAAAGAAAATGAATAAACGGGGCTGCGGGGGGCCCGCCCCCGCGGAGTGGCAGAATTTACAAAAACAGTGGCAGAATTTACAAAATCTTCACTTGCAGGCAAAAAACTCTTGCAGGTTTCGAAGATTTTGCTTATTTTTGTAGCCATATTACTACAAACTAAAGATATCAATACCATATAATACCTACTAATAACCTAATGAATGAATTCTAAGTATTTGATATATTAACAACTTAAAACAATTTGATTATGGAAAAGAAATTTAGACTTTTACTTCTGCTCGCGCTGCTCTTGACGGCGGCGACGGGCGCGTGGGCGCAGGACGCCAAGCATTTGATTACGGCCACTTACCGCGAACAGACACGCTCGCTGGAGCAGCCGCTGCCCTACGCCACTACCATCGGCGAACTCTATGAGGCCGTTTCGGGCCAATCCTTCAGTGATTTAATCAGCAGTATGTCCTCTGTTGGCATGCCTCTTACCGGAATCACCTCCCGCAACACCAGCATCGTCAGCATTGGCGAATTTAACGGCGCAAGCACCCCGGTCACGGTTATAGCCGATGGCGAAACCATCATCAATTTAATTTTTGGTAGTTATGTTCAAGGCATCCCCGTCAGCGCCACCTCCCCCCTCTACGCTTACATGAAGGACGGCGTGAAGGATGCCGACAAGTGGACGGTGAAGGTGGGCGAGGGCCAGGCCCAGGCGCTGCCCATCGGCGGACTGAAGGGCGACGGCTCGGAGACGGTGACGCTGAAGTACACCGGACGCCTGAAGGTGAAGGGCGTGAAGGCTACAAGCGACGCGGCACCGGCGGCTGCGGCATTCGCTGCCGACGAATACAACGAGGCTTCGTGGGACGACACTAACAAGAAGGTGGTGTTCGAGAAGAAGAAGGCCACGACGACTCCTGTTGCCGTAGCAGACGCTACCACCGATGTCACATGGGGCGACGAATGGTACACGGTGTCAGGCAATGTAACCATCACGGGTACGGTTACGCTGGGAGCCGATACGCACCTGATTCTGCAAGACGGCGCTAAGTTGACGATTAACGGACAGCTTGATGCCTACACAAATCGAAAGAATCTGTATATCTATGGCCAGAGGAAAGGTGATGGTAAGTTGAATGTAATTTGCAGTAGTGATGATGCAATAAATAGCAGCGCGGTCAACCGTATCGATATCCACGGCGGAGAGATTACTGCAGTATCAACGAATTTGCGTGCCTTCGTAACTGGCATTCTCAATGTGTATAGCGGCAAACTCACTGCGACTTCTGATGGTGACAACGGTACTATACAGTTCTGTAGTTCTTTTGATGTTTATGGTGGCGAAGTCGAGGGGACATCCAATGCTACATCGAGTGACTCGCCATCTCGGGGAATTTCGGATGGCGGTTATGACAAAACCCTTACAGTTTATGGCGGCAAGGTGACGGCCACTGGTAATGGAAGAGAGGGTTACGGTGATTATGGCTCAGGCATCAATTGTTATGTCAAGTCTGGCACATCGGGCATCAAGTTCTACTTCAGCGACAACGGTACTGACTGGGATGAAGGCACCAGCTATGCTTCAGCCACTTCAGTTGGTGGCAGTAATGATGCCGTAGCTACCAAAAAGCGTTACGTCAAGGCGGAATAATCATCGCCCCTCTCGCGCGTATTATATATAATGTATAAAGAGAACGATGGAGACGAAAAAGTGCTACTCAACGACTGAGCACCGCCGCCCGACAGCGACGTGACACCCGTAACACCGGAATGATTTTTTACGAACACGAATCAAACGAATATAACGAATTAAAACTATAAGATTATGATACAAATTAAAAAAACAATACTGACGCTCGTCGCGCTACTGGCCGTGACGAACAGCCAAAGAGCAAGCCAGCTACAGTACGGCGAATGTGGCAACCGTTTCATTCAGTTATACTGCAGATGGGAGCTCAGCATACCTCGCTAACTGGGGATGGTGGGGATACGGATGGATAGCAACCGTCACCGCTGCCGAAGGATATACCATCACCAAATGTAAATTCTATGATGATGCAGATCGTACAGCTACAGACAGCGAAGCTCCATTCGTTGTAGAAACCACAGAAGAGGATAAGACGCCGAGAATAAATGGCACACCCATTGATGGTGGCAATATGTGGAGTAAGGGTATAAAAAAGATTGAGGTGTATGGCTATGTTACACCTGCCGCCTCCTCCGGCCCCGAGGTCGCCTGGGACAAGGCCAAGAACACCGGCACGTTCAAGATGCCCGCCGGCAACGTGACACTGGCGCCCGAGTACTACCCGCAGGCCGCGCTCACCGCAGCGCCCACGGCCATCAATGACGTGCCCGCCACCACCGACGGCGCCATCGTCAAAGCCGGCACCGTGGCCAACATCGGCAGCACCGAGACCGCCCAGGGCACCGTGATGTACTACGTCAGCACGACGGCCCTCGACGACGCCGCCCTGCTGGCCCTCGCCGCTGACCAGTGGACAGCCGACGTGCCCACCGCCGAGAAGCTCGCTAAGGGCGAGGCCTACGTCTACTACTACGTGCGCGGCAACGACAGCGACACCGACGAAGAGAACTTCAGCGACGGCGACATCCTGTCCGCCAACGCCCTCACCGTCACCATCGCCGCCGAGCCCACCTACGACGTCACCTACGCCGAGGGCACCCAGGATGCCGACAAGTGGACGGTGAAGGCCGGAACCGACGGCTCCTTCCAGTCGCTGCCCCTGAAGGGCGTGAAGGCCGGAACGAAGGTGAAGCTGAAGTACGACGGCGACCGCAGCATGTTGAAGGGCGTGACGGCCGTGAAGGTGGAGAAGAAGGCTGCTCCCGCCACCATCACCGTAACGTGGAACAACGATGATATAACCGGCAGTGGAAATTCTTTCACCAAGGGCGATGTCACTATAACTGCCGACATGATAGACTTCCATCAAAAGGATTTCATGATGGGCGGAACATTTACCACCACCCTCGGCAACTTCACCAAGATTGAAGTGACTGGATCGAAATGGGACGCATCAGGCACAGGCTGGTCTGGCAGCACCTGGACCGGCAATGCCTCCAGCGTTTCGTACAACGGCAGTATTAGGGGTGATGGCATGGGCACTATCAAGTTTGTGTTCACCATTGAGGCGAAGAAGGCGGCCTACGAACACAGCATCACCATCGCTGTTGATCCCAGCACAACCGGGCATATAGCTACAGCCCCGGCGATGACCATCGAGTTCAATACCGGCGAGACATGGGCTGACGTAGCTGCACGCTACGACTGGCTCGACACCTACGACATTTATACTGTGTTCTACAAGGACAAGGATAATATTTTAAATGGCAACGTGTATGATGCCAACGGTGGTGTTACTCCCGACAAAACTATCGACCCCAACGGTTCTTACCACTGGGGACCACAATAACCCCCTCGCGCGCGTATATAATATAAAAGGTATAACATAAAAAGAATACAATATATGAAAACAATATCAAGATATATAATGACGCTCGCGCTGCTCATCACGGCAGTCGGCGGAGCGTGGGCGCAAAAACTCTACCTCGATGTTGATGGCACATCGGCAACGTTGAAGTGGGGCACGCCCAGTAATGGAAGTATTGAGTATAACGTGATGGCTGGATTTATTGACCCAAATTCTCCCCAAGTGCTCACAGAAATCCAAACCCTTACCATCGACGCATCCTGCAAGAACCATACTTCACAATCCTTGTATCGTCTGTTCGCTAATTTTAATTCACTTACCACCATCAACCACATTGAGAACCTCAAGACGGAAGGCGTGACCAACATGAACAATATGTTCCGCGGCTGCTCGTCGCTACAGTCGCTCGACCTCAGCAGCTTTAATACGGCGAGCGTGACCAGCATGATGAGTATGTTCTACCAGTGCTCGAAGCTACAGTCGCTCGACCTCAGCAGCTTTAATACGGCGAGCGTGACCGGCATGGCCTCTATGTTCAGCGGCTGCTCGTCGCTACAGTCGCTCGACCTCAGCAGCTTTAATACGGCGAGCGTGACCGACATGAACAGAATGTTCAGCGGCTGCTCGTCGCTACAGTCGCTCGACCTCAGCAGCTTTAATACGGCGAGCGTGAACGACATGAGCAATATGTTCAGCAGCTGCTCGAATTTAGAAAACATATACGTAGGCGACGGCTGGAGCACTAAGGCAGTGACCAATGGCAATTTTATGTTCAGCAACTGCCTGAAACTGCCGGGCTACGACGGAAACAAGATCTCCTATGAGATGGCGAAGCTGACGACGGATGGCGGCTACCTGAAGAAGTCCGAACCCGTCGAGATGACCTGGAACGAGTCCGAAGGCGTGTGGGAGTTCGACATGCCGGAGAGCAACGTGGAGCTGCAGGTGCTGTACTACTCGCTGACCGGCGTGACGCTGGCCGGCGGCAGCAGCGCAGGCGGCACGGCCACACTGCTGAAGGAGGACTACTCGCCGCTGACGGCTGACGACAAGGTGAAGGAGGGCGAGCGCTTCGTGCTCCTGGTGGACAAGACCGAGGGCTACGACTTCGGCGTGACCCTGAGCACGGGCGAAAAGGCCGCGATGACGGAGTTCACCGCGGACGAATATAAAGACTACATCGACTACGCCAAGGAGCAGGGCATCGCCGTTTCGCCGAACATGGTGATGAAGTGGGTGACCATGCCCCACGTCGATACGGATGTACTGACGATGACGATGAACATGCAGAAGCAGAAGACGTTCACGATGCTCTATCAGCCTACCGACGCCGCTACGGACGTATGGGTACGCTTCGACATGACAAAGGACGGCGAGGAGTCGTTCACCTACTCGCGCATGTCGAAGAACTCGCAGATGGGCGACAAGGACGTATGGTCGATGAAGATACTGTCGTCGTTCGCACCGACGAAGGTGGCCTTCTTCACCACCGAGGAGGCTGCCGCCAGCGACGCAGCAACGATGAGCAGCGCCGTGGTGAGCACGACGGCCAACTGGAACTACATCACTGGCGGGCAGTACCTGCTGGTCGGCGGCAACGCCACGACGAAGGTGGCCGCATTCGTGACCGACGCCAAGTCGGCACCGCTCTACAGCGGCGAGACGGTCAACATCGACTACAACAGGGAGAACCCGGGCGTGACGTATCAGATTGCCGTGTGCCAGACCGACGAAGACGGCAACGTGACCAGTCCGGGCGCAATCACGCTGCTGGCAGCTCCGACCGCTCCAGAGGGCAAGGTGTTTACAGCATGGCGCACGCTGGAGGGCAACGCCCCTAACAAGAACGAGCAGCTGTACACCCCGGGCAGTCTGTATTCCATCTACGAGAACATGACGTTCACCGCCGTATGGCAACCCATACAGGTGAAGACTACCTTCGCCCTGAACGGCGGCACGGGCTTCGACGCCCAGGCCCAGACAACCTACGGCCAGACACTCGCCCTCAGCGGCGAACCCACACGCAAGGGCTTCGTCTTCGACAAGTGGACGGTGGCCAAGGCCGTGAGCGAGAGCGGCGTGCTCTTCGGCAGGGGCTCTGAGTTCGACATGAACACCAAGCTGACCGCCGACATCGACCTGGTCGCCCAGTGGAAGCACGTACACGAGTACACCTGCTACCCCATCAGCAGGTTCCCTTCGCTGAAGAGCTATATGAAGTATAACGGCGTGCTGCACATCGCCGTCTGCGGCTGCGACGACATCGAAATCGTGGAACATGAGTTCAACCCCGCCGGCAAGTGCGTCTGCGGATACGAGAAGCCGGGTGCTACGAAACTGCAGCTCGACATCGCCTACGGCAAGCTGGAAGGCACGACGTTCACCACCTTCGCCAACGGATTCCCCGAGTTCCCGACGAAGGGCCAGGAGGTGACCGTAGAGGCATTCCACAACTGGGGCGACCTTGAGTTCCAGAAGTGGCAGTACAGCACCGACGGAGGCACAACGTGGTACGACCTGGCTGCCTTCGAAATCGTGGGCTTCCTCATCCCCTGCAGCATGCAGACACGCGCCATCTACGTCAACCCCGTACAGACACCGACCATCGAACTGGCCACCAGCCAGCACGACGACTACGCTCAGCAGGGCGGCCAGACCTACACGATGGACAACATCCTCTACCAGATGAACTACAAGCTGCCCGACGGCTACAAGCTGCTTGACGCAGGCATACGCATGGGCGACAACTCCGGCATATCCTACTACGAGCAGAAGGAGCGCACCTACTCATACGACGCCGAGGCCAAGGCCATAGCCATCGGCATGCTGACGGTAGTGAGCATCCTGAACGGCGAGCCCACCACGGCCGACATGTCGGCTACCGAGAAGTACTGGGCAGAGCGCGAGAACAGCGTCCTCGACGAAATCAGCCCCCGCACACTGGCCGAGCACATGATGGACAGCAAGCCCATCAACGTCGAGAAGTACGACCCCATCTACTGGGAGGCTACCGCACAGACCAAGGGCCTCTCCGGCTCCATGGCTACCATGCCGCCCCTGCGCTTCGCACAGAAGAACAACCAGAACCACTACATCTACGGCGTCGGCTACATCCGCTACAAGGACAACAGCGGCAACGTGAAGACCCTCTACACCGACGCTGTCGCCGCTACGGTGAACAACCCGAACCAAAGCACCGTTAAGAAGGAACTGATAGCCGGCGCACGCCAGGTGACTCGCGGCTTCGACGAGAACACGGCAGCCGCACGCAAGGCTCCGAAGCGCCAGCCTACGGACGAGCAGCTCGACCTGAGCACCATCACCGCCCCGCAGACCCAGCTCGTGGTCTATGCCGACGGCAAGTATAACGCCCAGCTCTCCGACGCCTACGGCTACGGCGAGACGGCCACCGTCACCGCTCCCGACGTGCAAGGCAAGACCTTCTCGTACTGGACGGCCGACGGCTCCGTCATCAGCACCGGCAAGACGCTGACGTTCACCATGAACGCCAACACCACCCTCTGCGCCCTCTATGACGAGGCCACCGTTCCTGCATTCTCTCCTGCAGGCATCACCTCCGTCACCCGCTCCAACGACGGCGAGAAAATCAACATCCAGGCCGTCGCCAACGGAACCTTCACCGAAGCCGGCTTCGTCTATAGCACCACCGCCACCGGCGACAACCTGACCATCGGCGTTGAAGGTGTCAAGACGATAGTTGCCGTGAATTACCGCAGCCTGGGCAACGAGGTGCCCGCCAGCATCCTCGACCGGAACAACTGCTGGAGCGCACAAATCACGCCCGACGCCGCAGACGCCATCTATCACGTCCGCGCCTACACCAAGAACGGCAGCGACTACAGCTACGGCGACGTGAAGGACGTGAAGTTCTCGAGCCTGAAGAGCGGCATGAAGATGACTGCCAACATCGAAGCCTTCGAACATGAGGCCGATCCCGCCCTCAGCCAGCTCTTGACACAGCTGAAGAACGCAGGCCAGCTTCCCGCAGGCTACGCAATAGAGGTGGCCGCCGGTGAGTACGCCACGTACTTCAAGGACGAGGCGCTCTACGTGGAGAACGAGAACGCCGAGCTCTACACCATCAGCAGCGTAACAGAGAGCGAGGCTATATTGAGCGATGCCATCACCGTGGCTCCAGCTAATACACCACTGCTGGTTTACAACAAGAGCCAGACTGAGACGCTGACCTTCTTGCTGAGACCTACTACCGACAAGACACCTGACAATGTGACCGCTGCCACACAGTTTGTAGGCACACTCGAGGCTACTACCATCCCAGCAAGCGCAACTGGTGCCGACAACTACGCTCTGAACGGCTATGCATTCGTATGGGTTAAGAACGCCATCGAAGTAGGCGCTAATAAGTGTTGGCTGCATATCGCCAGTCAGCCTGCCGCTGCACGTGCTATGACACGCAGCATCACCGGAGGCGGAGACACCACCAATATGGATGATGTAAGATGGCAGATGGAAGATGGCAACTACTACGATCTGCAAGGTCGCAAGGTGGAGAAGCCTAACCGCAAGGGTATCTACATCCACAACGGACAGAAGGTGGTGATAAGATGAAAAGGTGAAAAAATGAAAAGGTGAAAAAGTTAAAAAGTGAAAGTTATGAGAAAGATATTTTCTATATTAGCACTGGCACTCGCTGTGACAACAGCGAGCGCCAAGGAGGGGCTCGAACTGAAAGTGGGAACCTCAGAACATGGAACAATAGCCTTTACCAACGCTGAAGGCACAGCCATAGAGACTGCAGCAGAGGGACAGACCGTTACCGTGACGGTGACACCGGCCGAGGGCTATGTGGTTAACGAGGTGACAGGACAATGGTATGCCGCTGTGGCCATGACGCGTGGCGTCGGCATGCTGAACGATGTGACTCTGACAGCCGCCGGCGAGAACAAGTGGACCTTTGTGATGGAGCGCGCCAACGTGGAGATCAGTGCCTCGTACAAGAAACTGATACAATCCAACTGGATTACCATCGCATCGGCTACCTACGACGGCACAGCAAAGGAACCTACAGTAACCGTGAAGGACGGAACAACAACCATCCCTGCTTCGGCCTACAGCGTGAGCTACGCGGACAACGTAAATGCCAGCGCTAATGCCAAGGTAACAGTTACCATAGCAAGTACCAACGCTAACTACGCTGGTACGGCTGAGAAGAAGTTCACCATCAGTCCCGCTGAACTCACCAAGGTGACACTGAAGAACTCGGAGTTTATCTACACCTTCAGCGACATCACTGCCGAGGTGG
>ONYS01000138.1:1561-14997 GCA_900322095.1 uncultured Prevotella sp. | reverse complement strand
CAGACTCCTCCACAAAACAACAATAGGCTTTAGCCTAAGCGCTGAGGATGAGATTTTCCTTTTAATCATCATCCACGGAAAAATTCAACTGGTCCAAGAAACCTGATAATACTGTAAGACATTCGTTCGGAAATCTTGGTCGGCAGGAATGCCGACCCTCCTATGTTTTCATATTCCTTTGCTTTCCCCTCCCTTTGTAGGGAGGGGCTAGGGGTGGGCCTTCTTTCTTTCCTCCCTTTTCTTGATACCGCTTTTTATCCTTACTGTAACTTCTTCGCAACATCTGTTTTCTAATTTTGCCACGAAATTCAAATTTCTTTTATGAATAAGAAGATTACTACATTGTTAATGGGACTTGCCTTCTCACCGGCTGTCATGGCCTTGCCTGTCAGCGGATTGGTGAAAGACAGCAAGTCGGGAGAGCCTCTGATTGGTATCGTGGTGCAATTGAAGGGTAACACGGCTGTCAGCACTACTACCGGTCTCGACGGATCTTTCAAACTGAATGGTCTTCCCGAAAGTGGCGTGGTGACGCTGGTCGTAGAATACGTGGGCTACAAGACCAAGGAAATCAAAGTCGACGTGGGCAGCGAGCAGGCCATCACCGTAAACTTGGACGAAGACAGTAAGGAGCTGGGCGAGGTTGTTGTGACAGGATTCAAGAAGCGCGACACCGACCGCAGTGCCGTAGAGCTGGTGAAGAACTCCAGTCAGGTGCTCTGCATCATGAGTCAGCAGGCCATTCAGCTTTCTCCCGACGTCAACGTTGTCAATGTGCTGCAGCGCGTCTCTGGCGTGACCATGGAAAAAGACGCCTCTGGCGAGGCTTCCTATGCCATCCTCCGCGGTATGGACAAACGCTACAATTATACGCTTGTCAACGGCGTAAAGATTCCAAGTCCAGACGACAAGAACCGTTACTTGCCGCTGAACATGTTCCCCTCCGGCCTGATGGACCGCCTCGTGGTCTCCAAGTCACTGACGCCTGACATGGAGGGCGACGCTACGGGCGGCGTTATCGATATGGATATGAAAGACGCACCAGGAAAGTTTCAGTTGCAGGCCAATGCAGCAGTGGGCGCCACCGACTACTTCTGGAGTGGCGACCACGACTATCTCTCTTCCGACCGCGGCAACTACACCACGAAAGCCCCTTACGAGCGCTTCGGAACTGACTATGTGGGTACGGCTGCCGACTTCAAGAACGGTCCCACAAAGATTAAGACCCACTCGATGCCTGCCCCCAACTTCATTGGCGGACTGAGTGTCGGCAATCGCTTCTGGGGCAAACGGCTGGGCGTGCTGCTCGCCGGTTCGGTGCAGAACATCTTCCGCGGAACAGAGCGTACCTTCAATTCCACCCACATGGCAGCCGGCGAACGGGCCATGATGATTGATAAGTTGGAAAACCGCCTTTACTCCATCCACGATCTCACGACCGGATTGCATGCAAAGGTAGACTTGAACCTCGGCAATCACAAGCTGGAGTGGTACAATATGTATATCCACAAGCGCGAGAACACCATCCGATACACGCAGACCGTCGTCACAGAATACGGGTATGAGCCCGACAAGGGCGACTACACGCGCGACGACGAGGTGCGCAGTAACTCGCAGACGCAGGACATCTTCACCACGCACCTCAAGGGCACGCATCATTTTGGCGAAGCCTTCACCGTTGACTGGTCGGGCCTCTTCTCCGATGCGAGAGAGAAAGATCCCGACCGTGCCTATACCACGATAAAGAACACCGTGGAGAGCAATGCCATCGTGAAGACTGTGCCTAGCAGCATGGAGCGCCGCTTCCAGCACAACGACGATAAGGACTGGGCTGGCTACATCAATCTGACTTATGCCACGCCGTTCAAGGCTCTGGATGCCGTCTGGAAAGCCGGAGCAATGTACCGCAACAAAAAACGCGAGAACCGCTATTACGATTATAACTTCAATCCCGAGAATATCTCGGAGACGCTTGATGGCTCAGGCTTCGACCAGTATTACGGCATCAGTTGGGTGTGCCCGTCCTGGGCGCAGGCTTCCCAGCTCAACTACGATTCCAAGGAGCGCATCGGCGCCGTCTACGCCATGGTGACGCTGAGCAACTCGTGGGCTGAGCTCGTGGGCGGCGTGCGTGCCGAGCACACCAATCAGCTCTACACCATGTTGCAGACCTTCAAGGGTATGGGCCGTGCCGGCGAACAGAGCTACTGGGACTGGCTTCCCTCCGTGGCTTTCCGCTGGAAGGTCAACCCGAAGATGAACGTCCGCCTGAACTATTACAAGAGTATCAACCGTCCGGGATTTTACGAGAGTAATATTCTTAATAGGATGGTACATGATAACGAATAATGTGTCATCGTCTTGAAGACGATACCTCAGAAACCGGGCTTTCGTTTTTCATTCAAGCGGGAAGTATTTCTTTTCAAACGCCTCTTTCCTTTGTTCCGTCTCTTGCCTGAATCGTTGATACTCTTCGCTGTCGGGGTGGAGCGGTCTGTGGTTCAAGGCTTCGCGAATGGGCCTCCATTCGTCAGCCATGCGGATGGCCTCGGCTGAGAAGCAGGTCTCCTTGAACCGCTCGTAGAGATAGTCTACGGTCTGTTCGGAGGGATGCAGCATGTCGGGCTTATAGAAGCGATAATCGCGGAGCTCGTCGTTGACGATTTCGTAAGCGGGAAAGTAGTGAAGACGTTCCGATTTCTCATTGCTGAGCAGCCGGTCGATGGCCAAAAGCAGAGTGGATTTGCTCAACTGGCTTTCGTGATAACCATACTTGCGATAGCGGATGGGACTGACGGTGAAGACAACTTTCACGTCGCTGTTCTGCTGCCGCAAAGCATGGACAATCTTTTCCAGCGTGTCGGCACACTCCTCTACGCTCAGCTTTCTCTTTTGGAACTCGCGTTGCGGCCGCTTTTGGCAGTTGTCTACAATCTTTCCTGTGGCTACTTCCTCATAGACGTGGTTCGTGCCCAAAGTGATGATGGCAACGTCGCACTGCGTCTTCCGAGCTTCTTTCTCCGGTTGCGGATAGGGTTCGCCGACGACTGTGTGAAGAATGCTGACGGGGTTGTACATCACTCCGTAGGGATTGACCACAGCATGGAAATGGTCGGCCTTAAACCGCAGTCCAATGTTGTCGGCAAAGCAACTGCCTATGCAGGCCAGTCGGTCGGTGGGTTGTATGCGCCAGCTGGGCGAGGGCACGTCGACAAGCGTTTGCAACTGCATCATTCTACACCTTTCTCTTTCAGATACAATGCCCGCCGCAGAATTTCAGCGTGGTCAAAGGCCAGCACGGGAAGGTCCGAGAGCGGGAACCATTGGGCTTTCTTTGCGTCATCGGCTCCGGCAACTTCAGGAGTTCCTTCGACGTCGGTCCAGAAGGATATGGACAGCACGCGTTCTCGCGGATCGCGGTCGACGGTGGTGAAGACGCCAATCTGATGCACCTTGTCTACAGAAAGTCCTGTTTCCTCTTTCAGCTCGCGGCGTGCGGCATCGTCGGCCGTCTCGTCGATATTCATGAATCCACCGGGGAAGGCCCATTGTCCTTTGTAGGGCTCGTTCTTTCGCTGAATGAGCAACAAATACGTCTCGCCATTGTCTGCGTGGCCGAAGACCAGACAGTCAGCCGCAACAGCAGGGTGAGGATAACGATAGGTATAATTCATAATTCACAATTCATAATTCATAATTTTCGCAAGCAGCTCGCAGAACTTTTATGATTATTGCAAACTGCCAGACGAATATCCATAACCATCGTGAATACCTCGAAGGCCATTCAAGATGATCAAGAACCGCCCGCAGAACTTCAAGCTTAGCTTCTGCTCACTTGCAATCCTTCGTGGCTGAGGGCCATGTCGACGAAACGGGCACGGGGATTGAGGGGCTTGTCGTTGAGAATCTGACGAATTCTTACTGCGGCCTGAGGATCTTTTGCCACCATGTAGAGATAGCCGCCACCACCGGCTCCGGGCAACTTATAGCCCAGACAGAGGTCGTCGATCTTTCGAGTCAGCGCTGCCACCTCGTCGGGATTCGTACCGCTGTCCAATGCCTGGTTCTGCTGCCACGTCTTGCGGATGAGCAGTCCCATGCGGGTGAAGTCGTTGCACTGGATGGCATCGTACATCTCCAGGGCGTGAGCCTTCATCTCCCGCAGGAGTTCAAGCTCGTCGTGCTCGTTGAGGAACATGCGGCGCACGATGTCGACCAATATCTTCTTTGCCGTACGTGTGATGCCGGTATAATATAGCAGGTGGCATTCGCGGTATTCGGGACGCGTAAAGAGGTCGTCGGGAAGCCATCTCACCTGCGGACTCTGGTTCCATCCGGGTTCGGTATGGAGCAGTTTGACGCCTTGGAGCAATCCGCCGAACTGGTCTTGCCAGCCGCCACCCGTAGTGAGCAACTGCTCGAGGATGAGCGTGCGGTTGCCAATCTCGGTCTTGTCCCAGCCGCAACCCAGGAAGTCGTTGAGCGTACCCAACACGTTGGCTGCCAGAACGCTGCTTGTTCCCAGTCCGGAACCTGCGGGGATAGCCGACAGGAGCGTGATCTCGATGCCACAGCCGAAGTCTCTCAGCTGTTCTTCGAGCGACGGATAACGCTCCTCGCAGAAGTCGGGATGGAAACCGCACAGCACCAGTGCTGCCTTGGGGATGGAGAAGGCGCTTCCCACGTGGTTGAAGTCGGCCAACTCCTTATAGGTTGTCACGGTCTCGCTGACGCCCAAGTCGATGCTGCGGATGATGACATGCAGTTCACGGCAGGGCTTCACGTAGGTCTGGATGGGTGGCTGACCGTTGAGCTCGATGGCGAGGTTCACCACGTTGCCACCCTCCACGATGCAGTTGGGCGGCGTGTCGGTCCATCCGCCGGCGATGTCAATGCGCACGGGTGAGCGGCCCCAAACAATCTGGTCGTCGCAAACCATCTTCCGCGGGCGAACTTTATGTTGGGTGGCAGATGCCGTTATTCCTTCGGCCAGCAGGCGGAAGGCCTTGAGCTCATCGTCCTGGGCATCAGGATTGGCCTGAAGCTGACTGCGCATCATGGCGTCGCTGATGCGTTGCATGAGGGGGGCATCGTCGGGAAGCGATGGCGGAACGGGCAACTTGTATGTATTGAAAGCCTTTGCGGCATCTTCCAGGTCGAGTTGATAGAACACGCTGTGGGCGTGGTTCTTTTGCAGGGCCACCCAGTTTTCCTTGCGGAATTCGCAGCGCTGCGCCTCCAGCCGATACAGGTTGGCGCACGAGGAGATTTGCTCCGCGCTGAGCAGCTCCCTGTGGTTGTCGCCCTTTCCGCTCATATATTGGTCGAGGTCGGACAGACTGCCGAAGAGCGGGAATCGCGGAGTGGTCTGTTCGGCACCGGCAAACTTGTCGTAATAGCCGTATCTGCGCACTACCCAGCCCTCCTTGCCGACCGGAACGAAGTCGATGCAGTCGTTCTTGTCGAGCGTGATGGTCCAGTCATTTACGGGCGCACCTGTCACAATGTTGTTTGATGTCAGTTTCCAAGAGGGTCCCAGATAGCTGTTCTCTATCCAGACGTTCTCGTTGTCGTCGGTGAATTTTATTGCCGTATGGGCGTTTTGCACGAAGATGCTCGGGCAGGGCTTCTGCGAATGGTGCATGATGCGGCGCTGGTCGTTGACCAAACTCTGTATGGCCACGGTCGACGACAGCAGTTCGTGGGAAGTGCCGAAGTGATAGAACTCGCCACCCGGCAGGGGCAGAACGACAACTTTCAGACCCGCTACTAGAGGATCCACTTGCGTCGGATTCTCGCCCAGGCAACAGCCAAACGTGCCATAGAGGTCGTATTCCGTCACTTCACCGTCTTTCATCGACCGCTTCATCAGCACTTCCACGGCCTTGTCGCTGAGCAGCCACACGCCGATGTCGGTCAGATAATAATGGTCTTTGGTCAGTTCGCCGAGCTTCTGTACGGAAGGTTTCTGCAGCATGCATTCCATCTGGTTGGGCGTTTCCCTTCGCGAGACGAAGACACCGTGGTCCTTGGCAATCTCCGGACCGAGCCAGAGCCCGAAGCACACCACGTCGGCTTCGGGTATGGGCTGCAGAGGCTCCGTTGCCCTGATAAGTACGTCACCGCTCACTACCATCGTGTTGAGGCTGGCTGGGGCAACGTTCATGATGCGCTCATAGAGAGGCACTTGCAGTGAGAACAGGTCTTGCGACAGGCGCTGTCCGCGTTCCCAGCGGAAGACGGGGATTGGCGTGAGAATCTTTCCCGACGGGGCGTAGGCAGGAATGCGGCGGCTCTGACCTCCGGCATGAAGCAGCAGACGGCCCTCGGACGTCAACCATTCTCTGAAGTCAGCCGAGTCGGGATTGCCCGTGTGGCCGGTCGCGTTGCGGTAAGCCTCGAGCAGAAGCCAAGTTGTACCGCCACCGGAACCTAATTTGTGGCCCACAGGGTCGTTGGTACAAAACCATTCTTCTTTGCTCAGTCCAGTAATATCATGAAAGCTTTCCACCAGGTTGGGCGGAAGTGAGAGTAACTTTTTCATCTTTTTGGTTTTTATTTGGCAAAGTTAGTGCAAACGAGTGGAATAACAAAACAAAAACACTTTTTTGTTTTGTATTCCCGAGTGCCCCTAACTTATCTAAAGTTAGTGCAAACGAGTGGGTCGTGGCACCTACCCACAGTTGGTGGAATATCAATATAATCTGAGAATATCTATCATCTAATAATATTTTCCTTTACCCGTCTTTGACGGAAGATAGTGAAAGTCTAACCTACATTATTCATGGAGATTATTTTTCACACGAATATCCATAAATTATTCTCATGAATATAATCATTTACGAATAATTTATGGGTAATTTGTGATAATTCATGTTCAAAAAAGTAGCGTTTAATGTTCATGAATAATGCAGGCTAAGGAATACGACATCTGAAATCTTACCCCTCAGAACAAAAAGTAGCGGGGAAAGGCGATTAATACAATACTTTTCATTAATTTTGCGTGCGAAAATTGAAACAACAACATGCAGCAACCATTATCACAAAAATCTAAAGACGGCTTGTTTACCGTCAATGGTGTCCATTATCTTCTGCCGTTTATCATGATAACGACGTGCTTCGCCCTGTGGGGATTTGCCAATGATGTCACGAATCCTTTGGTGCAGTCGTTCAGTAAGATATTTCAGATTTCAAAGTTTGAGAGCAGTTTCGTTCAGGTAGCTTTCTACCTTGGCTATTTCGTCATGGCCTTCCCGGCCTCATTGTTTATCCAACGCTATTCGTTCAAGGCGGGCGTGATGTTGGGACTTTCGCTTTATGCCGTTGGCGCGCTGGCCTTTATTCCGGCTAAATCCACCGGCACGTTCTATGCCTTCCTGCCCGCCTACTTCGTGATGACTTGCGGACTGTCGTTCATGGAGACGAGTTGCAACCCCTTTGTCTACTGTATGGGAAGCGAGGAGACGGCAACCCGACGGCTCAACTTGGCTCAGTCGTTTAATCCCCTGGGCGCTATCACCGGTGCTTACATTGCACTGACCTACGTAGCCGTTGGTCTCGACCCTGCTTCTACCGAACAGCGGGCACAACTTCGCCAGTCGGCGCCGGCACAGTTTGAGGCCATCAAGACCCACGACCTGGATATTCTGGTTCAGCCCTATTTATATATAGGTATAGTGATTCTTGTGCTGCTCCTCGTTATTGCCATCACCCACATGCCGAAAGCGGGCGAGCAAGGCGAGAAGAAAAGCCTCTGGACGGCCATCAAGCAATTGGCCGCACAGCGCAATTACCGCAATGGCGTAATTGCCCAGTTCTTTTATATCGGCGCACAGACGGTGTGCTGGGCCTACATTATGTATTATGGTCTGCACGTATTCCACGATATGGAAGGCATAGACGAGAAGGTTGCCCACCAGTTGACGACGAATTTCTATTTGGGCGCGCTGGCATTGTTTGCCATCGGCCGTTTTGTTTGCACCTATTTCCTGAAGTATGTCAGTCCGGGCCGACTGCTCAGTTGTCTGGCCATAGCAGCCATCGTGTTGCTGATGTCGACAATCTTCGTTGGCGGTCGCACGGGACTCTGGTGCCTGGTCTTCGTCAGCGGCTGCATGAGTCTGATGTTCCCCACTATCTACGGCATAGCCTTGAAGGGATTGAAAGAGAACGTGAAGTTTGGTGGCGCTGGACTAGTGATGAGCATTCTTGGCGGCAGCGTGATTCCTCCCATACAGGCAGCGATTATGGATGTGAAGGGGGACTTCTGCGGATTGTCCTATATCAACCTGAGCTTCTTCGTTCCCGTTGTGTGCTTCATTGTTGTGGCATGGTACGGCTGGAGAACGTGTAAATGACCAACTAGACCCACCCCCATCCCCTCCCTACAAAGGGAGGGGAGAGCAAAGCGATGGCTATCAATGAGTCATAAATCATTCGTGCTAAAAGAGAGCAACTTCAATTCCTGAAGTACTTGGCGATGGGCTTCATGAATCTCGTTATAAACCGTGGATGGACAGCACCGGTGTAGTCGTAGCGCTCATCGCCCACACAGACCCTGATGCGCTTGCGGGCACGGGTGAGGGCAACATAGAACTTGCGGGCGTCTTCCTTCACCAACTCCGGTATCTCACTGCTGTAGAAATTGGGATAACGGCCTTCTACAGCATCGAAGATGAACACGTTGTCATATTCCAGACCCTTGGCTTTGTGGACGGTCGTTACGAAGACACGCTCGTCCATAGTCTCACTGCCGCAAAGATCGGCTTCCTTGAGCGTGTTCAGCTCCACCAGATGAGCGTCGATTTGTTCTTTTAGTGACGGCGTAGCCTTCTTGTCGATCAGGTCGAACGACAAGAATCTCAGTATATGTTCCAAGTTTTCGACGCGCTTGAATACGCCTTCCATTACCATTCTCTTATGCATCGACTCCATCTCGTCCACCAGTATGGGCCGTGATCCATTGGCGCCGCGGTCGTACAGGATGGCACGGTCGTGAAGAAACTGCTGTTGATAGAGTCGCCGCAGGTTGTCGACATAGTGCTTCACCGTGTCTCTTGCGAGCCAAAGCTTCTGTTCGGGCACGACCTCGCGAGCCTTTTCAAGACAATAGCTCGTGAGCGAGCAGGTAGCAAAGACATCGTCGTCGGCCAAATGGGAGTTCTGTCCTTCCAGTTGTAGATCCGTAAGCAGGTGCTTCAGTTTGAAGCGTTTCAGGTCCGGGCGCAACAAGCGGATTAGTTTCAGACTGTCGAAGTAGACGGAAAAGAGCGTTTTCAGTTGTTCCTCCGGTAGATAGCGCGCCATGTTCTCGCGCAGGATGTTGTAATCGTAGTCGGCGTTGTGGCCGAGCAGGATGCAACCTTGGGCATATTCGAGAAAGCGCTGTATGCCTTCGGCTGGCGAGAGTAGCTGATGATGCTTGCGCTCCTCGATGATGGGATTGACGATATCGCCCAGCATGGGAGGAATATCGCGATCGGACTGCAGGTAGACGCAAAAGTCGCTGCCTTCCACCACCTTTCCGCTTCTCATCTTCTTCGCGGCAATCTGCAGGATGTCGTCGTGGAAGACGTCGAGTCCGGTGGTTTCCGTGTCAAACACTACGATGTCGCTGTTGTCGCAGGCTTCGACGAACTGCGCGACATAGGTGCTGTCTTTGTAGAGCAGCACGTCGCTGGGCATCATGCAGCGCTGCTTGAACTGTTGGACGAAAGCCCTGCACGAGGCCGACGACTCCAATATGCGCAGTCCGCGCAGCACGCGTGTCCACGCCATGAAGTTGAGGCTGTTGGACAGCAGGTCGAAGTGGGCTATCAGGCATTTCATCTCGATGGTGGAGAAGAGGTCGTCGCCCGAAATCTTGAAGTGGGGGATGCCCTGGCGCAGCAAGGTCTCGCTCACCATCTGCGCGTCGCTGTTCGAATTGACGATGACGGCCATGGACTCCTTGTCGGTGTAGCGCAGGCAACCGGCCACCATCTGTGCCACGTCGGCAAACTCCTGTTCCAGATTCTTGCTGTGCGAGATCTTCAGTTCGTTGCCCTGTCCCGCGTTGAGATCGGCTGGGGCGGGAAGCAACTCGGGCGAGATGTCCAGCACCTTCTGTGCATAGTCGTTGAACACGCGCAGCAGGTAGTAGGGCGAGCGGTGGTTGATGCCCAAGTGATGGATATGGCCCCGGCAACGGTCTTTCAGCAGCTCGATGTTCTCCATCTTGGCTCCCATGAAGGAGAAGATGGCTTGCTGGTCGTCTCCAAGATAGACCACCGTGGCATCCTGGTCGGTGAGCAAGTCGATGATGCGCATCTGCAAGGGATTTAGGTCTTGCACTTCGTCCACCTGAATCCATCCGTAGCGCGGGTATTGGTGAAGCTCATCGTTGTTCAGGATGTCGAAGGTGAGAATCAGCAGGTCTTCGAAGTCGAGCAGATGATGATCGGTTTTGTATTTTTCGTATTGGTAGGCGAGTTGTAGTTTTCTGAGCGTGAGTCGCAGTTGTCTGCCGTCGGCATCTCTGTAAGCCTCACCGTCGAGCAGTCCCTGATAGAAGTCGGTGTGGCGGTAGATGTCGTCGAGCGCCAGAGCCGAGAACTGCATGCCCTGCGCCTGACAGATGATGCGCAGCGACCTGATATCGTCTTTCTCCAGCACCTCTGCATGCATGCGGACGTCGCGCGAGTGTCCGTTCACCACTTGGTGGATGAGGTGGGAGAGTTGCATCACCTGGGAGTAATACCGCTTTCGGTGGAAGTCGTGGTTTACTCTGTCCTCATCCTCTTGCATGAATCGGGCAATGATGGAGACCGACTCCTCGTCGTCGATGATGGAACTGTCGCCGGGCACGAGTTCGTTAGTGAACAGAAACCGGGAGCAAAAGCGGTGAACATTGCCCACGAAGACGTCGTCCACCTGATGGTCGTCGACCGTGTCGTGGATGCGCTCAAACATTCCGCGCGCCGCCCGGTTGGTGAAGGTTAGGCACAGCATCTGGTCGAAAGGAACGCCCTGATGGTGGGCGCGCCTGATGCGTTCGCTCAATATCTGTGTCTTTCCGCACCCCGGAGAGGCCAGCACCAAATGGTCGCCGCCTGTTGCTTCGATGACTTCCCGTTGGGTGTCGTCGGGTACAAATTCTGCCTTCTTCATGCTGATTGTTTTGTATTGTCATGCAAATTTAACGATTTCGTCTGTAAATATCCTCATCCCTAACCGAATTTTCTCGTTTGCTGTTGTGATTTGAGCGTATGGTCTTGTTGGTAGTATCGAGAGTTGTTGGCGTCCGACGTACGTTAGACGATTGTCCGACGTACGTTAGACGATCGTCCGACGAACGTTAGACGATTGTCCGACGAACGTCAGACAGCATTAACTCTCGCTAATCATCTCAATTCTAAACCGTATTTCCCTGATTTTGGTTGACTGCTTAGAATGCTTAACCCTAGATTAAGTGGACTCGATAGCTTACCTTTCGCCGGATTTTTGGCTTCTAGCTTCGTCTGTAGGAAAGTCGACGCTCCTAATAAGAGGCGCCTCACGGCCCACATGAATTAGATGGCGCCCCATTCAATCCTATTCTATGTATTCAAGGTAAACGCCGAAAAATTGGGGATAAGGGCACTGAATATAGATTTTTTTGTGTAAGTTTGCAGAAAAAAGAAAATATGGAAGACTTTGCAGCAATAGACTTTGAGACCGCCAATGGTCAGCGGACGAGCGTTTGCAGCGTGGGTGTTGTCGTGGTGCGCCACGGCGAGATCACCGACCGATTCTATTCTCTCATCAAGCCTGAGCCCAACTATTACAGTTGGTACTGCCAGCGCGTCCACGGACTTGACTACAGCGACACGGACGACGCTCCGCTATTTCCTGACGTTTGGCGCAAAGTAGAGCCGCTCATAGAAGGTCTGCCTTTCGTTGCCCACAATGCTCAGTTCGATTCGGGTTGTCTGAGGGCTGTGATGCGTTGCTACCAGATGGGCAATCCCGGCTATACGTTCTACGATACGCTGTACGCTTCGCGACGAGTTTTCCCCAACATTGCCAACCATCAGCTTCAGACGGTTGCCGCACTGTGTGGCTACGACCTCACCCGTCATCACCATGCTCTCGCTGATGCTGAGGCCTGCGCTTATATAGCGATGAAAATCCTATAAAACAAAAGGCCACACCCATGTAACGGATGCGGCCTCTGTAATAAACCTATAAATTAAATCTGATTAGAATCTAACCATCAGTTCGCAGACGCACTTGTCTCTTTCCGAAACCTTGGGCTGTGCGCCGTCGCGATAGAAATACTTTTCGTAGTTGAGTCGCAGGTCGGAAATGAACGGTCCGCCGAGCGACAGCGTTACGCCACACGTGACGCGAGAGCGCTGATAGTCGGTGATGTAGAGTTTTCCTTCCTCGTTTGTCGTGCCGTCGCTGTGGTCGGACATATAGTCGTAGCGCACGAGCGGCGAGACTTTTCGAATGAGCGGTTTCTTTCCTCCCACTTTGATGTCGTAGTTGACGAAACCATCGAAGGAGTGCACGGCTTTGAAAGCATTGTCGGCGTAGTGCTTATAGAGATATTCGGCCTCTATGTGACATCCGTGTCCCTGATAGTAGGCGCCGGCATCATACATCATGATGTTGACGTTCTCGGGACGTACCTTCTGCGTACTCAGCGTGAGGTTGAAGCCGCCGGGGACGAACATCTGCGCTTTGGCCGAGAAGTTGATCTTGTTGGTCCAGTAGTCCTTCTGGCTTGTAAGTCCCGACCCGTTGAAAAGTCCGGCCTCAAGAATGATGGTGAACCCAGTATTATTAAAGGTATAACCGGCGGTGAAACCAACGTCGCGCACATTGCCCACCTGCTTGGCAATGAAAGAGCGGTTGGCAAAGTATTGCTGGTGGGGCGATCGGTGGGCGTCGATGGTGAAGGGCACACGCATCTGTCCGATGGTGAACTGAAGCGTACTCCATGGGTTCACGCGGCCGTAAGCGTCGAGCATCTTGATCTTTCCTTCTTCCGAGAGGTCAATCTCAGCCTTATAGCTCACCCGGTCGGTGACGTTGCCCGAGAGACTGAATCGGGCGTTGCGCACTTCGAACCGGCCCTCCTTCTCTTGGTTTTGGTATTCATACTTGCCACGGATGGTACCGTGGATGTCCAGCGTGCGTTTGTCCTTTTTCTCTTGTTCTTGGGCGTTCAATCCAAGCGTGACAAGCAAAGCTGCCAATACTAATATTTTTCTCATCGTTTCTTTTCGGTTTATACCTTTTCGGTGCAAAGTTCGGTAAAACGTATTACAATCCTATTGCGTTCCTTTGAAAGCCATGCAACAATTTAATTCATTCAAGTTTCGCACTTGCATCTAACTCCTTAATTTATAGATAAAAAAGCGAGTTGTCTCAATTATTTTTTGTATCTTTGTATGTGCAAAAACTATTGA
>ONYS01000138.1:0-1534 GCA_900322095.1 uncultured Prevotella sp. | reverse complement strand
CAGCTGTTTATTGCGCCTCTACAGGCGTTTTAACCTCAACGCGGCAATATCCGGCTACGGCTTGGAAAAGAAACGTGGGGTTGCTATAGGTGACCTAGTTCTGTTACTGTTATTGTTCCGCATCAGCGGCGAAAGTATCTTTCAGTGGTTCCGCAATGGCTACTATGACCTTTTCAGCGTCGGCAAGGACTGCTTCTACCGATTGCTCAACCGTCCACAGATGGACTGGAGACGTCTCCTTTACAATGTAGCTACATCTTTCAATCGCATAGTCCGCGAGAAAGTGCAGGCAGACGAGAAGTCTTTGAGCGAAGTCAACGAAGCAAGCAACAGTGGAGCAGCTAAAGGCAAAAAGACAAAGAAAGCAACTCCCCGATGCTTCATCCTTGACGACTCCACTCTTGAGAAGACTGGTAAGGCCATGGAGTTCATTGGACTTGTGTTTGATCATGTCCGGCATACTTGCGTGCTGGGATACAAGTTGCTCTGTCTGGCATATTTCGATGGCAAGTCCACCATTGCTGTAGATTTCACCGTCCAAGGTGAGAAAGGCAAGAACAAGGACCAGGGCATCAGTGCCGAGCAGCGTAAGCACCGCTTCCAAAAGCGTAGAGACAAAGACGTTCCAGGATACACAAGGGCACAGGAATATAAGAAGACCAAGCCGGAAATGGCACTCTCCATGCTTCGCAGAGCCGTGCACCACAAGCTTCAGGCAAGCTATGTGCTAATGGACTCTTGGTTCGTGACGCGCCCAATGATAGAGGGCATCAGAGGGATTGCCAAAGGAAGTCTTCACGTCATAGGACTCCACAAGATGGATCAGACCAAATTCGAGGTCAAGGGTAAGGCCTACCATATCCATGATCTCATCTTGCTTCACGCACAGGAGGCGAAGACTTGCAGGCAACTGAAGTCGAAATATTTCACGATAAGGACTAAGATTGGCGACACGGAGGTAAAGCTCTTCTTTATACAATACGGAAAACAGGACAACTGGCACATCCTCCTTACGACAGATATGAACCTGAGCTTCACAGATGCCTTCGCCTACTATCAGATCAGATGGAGCATCGAGGTCCTGTTTGCCGACTGCAAGGGTTATCTCAGGCTAGGTAAATACCAAGGCAGAGATTTTGACGGTCTTGTAGCAGACTGTACTTTGGCATTCATCACGCATACGATGCTCACGTTGGAGAGGCGTTTCAGTGCGTACGAGACACCTGGAGAAATTTTCCAACGGGTTAAGAGAAGCGTCGTGGAACTCACTTTCTGGGAAAGATTCCTTCCAATGATCGTGGATTTGATCAAGATCCTCGCAAAAGTAGCAGGTATGAACTTCTTTGACATGGTAGAGGCTGCGATAGCCGACCCGGAGGCATGCGAGTTCCTCAAGGCCATTCTGAAAGCGCTCAGCCCTGATAACTCCACTCTTAACACATTTTTCACCTGTGTTAAAACGCCCGAAAATAGGGAGATGAGCATGGCTTCTGGGCTCAAATAGCCCACCAAACCTTATGTGCGAAACTTCAGT
>ONYS01000145.1 GCA_900322095.1 uncultured Prevotella sp. | reverse complement strand
TTTCCCTTACTACAACAAAGGTAAAAATTAACCGAGAAACAACAAGGTTTTACCCTCGTTTTCTATCAACTGCAAAGGTAAGGTGACAGTTGTCACGAGACATCGTTTCAGCTTCCGGCTTCTTTTCCCCAAAGAAGGACTATGATGTATTCTATGCAGTCGGGGTTTTGTGCATTACCGGATTTTCCTCAACTTTGCAGCGTTAAACCCTAATTTGTGATATTATGGACAACACAAAACCAGTTTCGGGGATAGACTTGCAGGAGCAACTCTCCCCACATTTCAAGCTCAGTGAATTCATCGTCTCAGGTGTGGCTTTGCAACAGCATATCGATAACATGCCGACCGACAGCGCCGTTGTCGACCGTCTTCGCCTGTTGACTGAGAAGGTGTTGGAACCCTTGCGACTTCGCTTCGGCGTGATTCGCATCACCAGCGGCTACCGCTGCCCACGATTGAACCATGCCGTTGGTGGACGCACGGTATCGCAGCACTTGCGTGGCGAGGCTGCCGACATCCACATCTCTTCGATGGAGACTGGACAGAAGATGTTCAGCTACATCGAGAAGAACTTGGATTTCGACCAGCTGCTCTTTGAGCATTCCATGCGCAACGGCTGTTGCTGGCTCCACGTATCCTGCCGCAAAGTGGGCAACCGCCATCAGGCTATACCTTATTATAATGTATAAGGCGCGGGCCTCCTTTATTATAAGGTATAAGGCGCGGGTGTCCTTAAACTTCTATTAAAACAAAACAGCCACATGGATTTCCATGTGGCTGTTTTATTTCAGTGAGGACAAGTGCTTTCACAGTTGACTCAGTCTCTCAGACAGGTGATTGGCACCACGCGTATACCGTCTTTGCGCGTGTAGGCGGTGCCTGCGGGTGTGAGAATCATCATCAGGCCCGGCATCCTGTTGCGCTGGTCGGGATAGCGGAGGTTGTGCTTGACGATGTGCTTTCTCTCAGCTTCGAGTCGCTTGGCTCCTAATTCTATCTCTTCAGAGGAAGTGGCGCACTGTATGAGCGCATAGTAGCCCGTCGGCAACTCTACCACTGCATCGATGGTGCATCCGAAGCGGTCGGCGTAGCTCTTCACCGTACCATTGTAGTGCTGTGCATAGACGCGAAGGTCGCGGAAGCACAAGTTCTTGAAGGTCTGCGACAGGATTGCCGGTTCGTTGTTGAGGTCTTCCGGCGTCAGTCCCATGCAGGCTACAAGGTAAGACGGATCGCAGAAACAGCGTGTGGGATGATGGCGGATGGAAGTCCAGTGGTGGACCGAAGGACTCCATGCCGGAACCTCCTCGAAGACGAAGATGTTGCACAGTGCATCCTTATAGAGCTTGAGCGTGATGTAGGCCATGTAGCCGGCCATGTCGCGCACGTCGCTGAGGATGCTGTTGATTTGCGCCTTCGTACCCACGTGGTTGGCGTAAGCCTGAATGACTATTCTGGCAAACGACGGACTGCGCTTGATGCCGTCGGGCATGCTGATGTCCTCCTCGCATACGCGGTCCATGTATCGCTGGGCCACCTCCAGCTCTGTGCCGGTCGGTGCGGTGACGGCCTCGGGCCATCCTCCACGACAGGCGGCGAAAAGCACGTCCTTAAGACTGGCGTTCGACTTGCACCCGTCTACCACCATGTCTGGTTCGTCGATGAGCTTGCTCAGAGAGATTTCGCCTGTCGACTCACCGCTCTCCCACAGCGTCATGGGCATCATCTTCATGCGTCCAAGCGTGTCGAAGTGGGCCGACTCGGGAGCCGTAGAGTCAAAGTCCTGCGATTCGGTGAGAATGAAGTTGCCGTTCTCCGTGCGACGCTTGGCCGAGGCCTTGACGTTCTTCCAAAGCCCTTCGGCCAACTGCCATTCGCACAGCAGTCGGGGAGTCTCGCCTTTAAGCAGTTGCTTGTTTATATCGGCATAATCCAGTATTTCTGGACGTTTCTCCGGATCAGTAAGATTGACGGAACTGTTTGATTGCTGGATGGCGGTGGTGGCTTTACCACATCCGCGCGGTCCCTCAATCAGAACGGCTCGATAGTTGTTGAGGCGCTCTTTTAGAAAAGCGTCTGCAATTCTAGAATGATAGTTCATATTGCCCTCCTTTCATTAACATTACAAAGATAGAAAAAAATGAAGATATGTCTTGTTTTTTTTAGGTTTTTTATTAAAAAACTCGAAAAAAAGTCCTCAGAATATGGTTTGCTGTCATTTTATGAACATTTTGGCAATTTTTTTTGCAAAACTAAGGGGCTGCAACTAAAGCGGTATGCGTCTACCTACGAAGTGGTTTGCGTAAACAGCGAAGTTCGGAGATGTTGTTACAACCTCAACCATAGGTTACATTATTGGTAAATATCAGAGAAGTTGTGGAGAGAACGGCAGGCTCTGCGGGCACTGTCTTCTCTCCACGCCTTTTTATCGCTTGCGGCTATCGGCGGACGGCTGTAGTCGCCATTCCCGTCACCTTTCCTTCCTTGGTCCCCAGTCTGCGGTCGATAATCATATAGGTTGCGCCCGAGAGGCTCAGCCGTCCCTTGCGCAGGGCCTTGAAGGTGATACTGAAGAGGTCGGTCTGTCCCTCGATGGTGGGCTTCTGTCCCAGGTTGACGAAGGTGGGATAGAGCACCTTTGTGCCATCTTTGTGCAGACGGTCGTTCGTGAGGTTGGACATGTCCTTCGCTGCCAGCGGCTCAATCTTCTCAAACTGCAAGACTTGCGACAGATAGGGCAGGGCGAGACCAATGGCGTTCACCGCCTTGAGACCGTTGCCCTTGACGGTGATGGTCACCTCGTCGCCGGCATTGAAGTCGGACTTGTTGACCGTTGCCGTCACCGAACCTTCCACAGTGTCGGCGCCAGCGTCGTCGATGCCGCCCTCGAGTTGCGTTGCCACCTCTGAGATGTCGGCTGCGTCGATGATTCCGTTGCCGTTGAGGTCGCCCTTGTTGATGTAGCCGTCGAAGTCAGGGTCGCCCTTCTTCAGACCGGTGTAGTTCATATACGAGGTGAGGTCGTTGGCGTCGATCTTTCCGTCCTGGTTGATGTCGCCGGCGATGACGGACTTCGTGCCGGCCACCTTCATCACGTAGAGTTCGCTGCCCGAGCCGAAGTTGCCTACGGCCTTGCTGACGTCGAGCCGGATATACCTTGCTGTGGGCTTGTCGTTGAAGCTCACGGTCTTCTTCGCGGCGTCGGTCTTCCAGGTATAGTTGCCCTCCGGCGTCCAGTTTTTGCCATCGGGCGATACGGCCACCGCGCACTCCTCTATCATGCCGTTCTTGCCCTCCTGGCGGGGAACGTAGACCATGCGGTCGAGCTGGGCCGTTTGGTGGAGGTCGACAGTGAGACTGAAGGGCACGGTCTTCGTGTAATAGTCGGTGTGCCAGATGTCGCTGGTCTCAGCGAAGTCGAAGAGATGCTCCACGCCGAAGCCTTCCATGTCCTTGGCGCCCGTGAGACTGGCCGTGAGGCCGTGGAGCGCATTCTCCAGCGGATCGGAGGCTGTGCGGGCGCTGAAGGGCGTCCAGTCGCTGGCGCCGTCCTTGTTGACTGCGCGCAGGGCGAAGGTATAGTCTGTGGCTGGCTGCAGGTCGCCGAAGACGATGCTGTCGCGACGGATGGTGCTGTAGGTCTGGCCCTGGAAACTTATCTCGTAGTAGTCGGCATTGGGGTCATGTGGCCACGAGGGTGTGACGGTGTAGGCCGTAGTCTTGGTCTGCGGGGCTGCCGGAGAGCTGAGCTTGCCGCTGTGGGTAGCCAGCGTGGCGGGCCGGTTGTAGGCATAGCCGCCGAGGGTGACCTTCACCGTCTGCGTGGTGATATCGGTGGCAGGCAGCAAGATTTCTATCTGCGGATTCTTCACCACCTTGACGTTGGCCATGGGCGTGCCGGGCGTGGAGAACCGGTTGAGGTCGGGAGCCTCGACGTAGCGCCACGTGCCGGGCTGCAGTTCTCCAGACGTGCGGACGAGGCTCACTTTCTTTCCTCCCATCTCGGCCTTGATGTCCTTGGGCTCGGCCGTGGCATTGACCACGAGAAGGGTCTTCTGTCGGGTAGGCATTCCCCGGAATTTGGTGTTCCTCACCGGTTGCAGCGTGAGCGTGAGCTTGCCCGACGGGGTGAGGTCCGACGTTATCTCAGTGAGTGCATACTCGCCCTTCTTGTAGGCCTCGCTTACTCCGTCGTCGTCGTAGAGCATGAACGAGCTGTGGCCTTCGGGCCAGAACATCATCGAGCGCGTGGTGGAGTCCACCTCGTGGATGTTGTTGTTGGCGTTGTTGAAAGGCACGATGGCTCCGGCCTTGACGAAGAGCGGCAGCTTCCAGATGGGGGCGTCGAAGTCGTTGAGGATGCGTCCGCCCTCGTAGGTCTCGCCTGTGAAGAAGTCGGTCCAGCGGCCTTCGGGAAGCCATATTCCGCTTCTTACGTCGTTGCCCTCGGTGTCGGCTGCGGTGTTCTGGTAGACGGGCGCCACGAGGAACGATGGGCCGTACATGTACTGATACTCAGTGGCCTTGCCATGGGTGTATTCGTTGGGATAGTCGAGGAACATGGCTCTGATGAGCGGCTTGCCTTCCAGGGCTTCGTAGGCAACGGAGTAGGAGTAGGGGAGGATCATCGACTTCAGCTTCAGGTAGTTGCGGTTGACCGATGTGGCGGGCTCGCCCAGCGCCTGCGGGTATTTGGGATTGCTGCCCCAGCCGTCCATGTTGAGCTGCATGGGCGTGAAGGCCTTCCATTCGAAGTCGCGCATGTTGACGATGGGGTTCTTTCCGCCGAAGATGCCGTCCATGTCGGACGTGATGTTGCCCAGTCCGGAGAGTCCGGCCCCGATGTAGGTGGGGATGTGGAAGCGGATATACTCCCAGTTGCCACCGGTCTGGTCGCCCGTCCAGATGCCAGCATAGCGCTGCGTGCCGGCCCAGCCGTCGAGAGAGATGATGAAGGGACGGGCGTTGTTGCCATAGTAGGGCATGATTTGGGCCACGTCGGCAATGCCGTTGAGGCCGAACGAATAGCCTTCGCCCACCCAGGCCACGTCGGTCTTGAGCACGCGCACGCCGGCATCGCGCACCTCTTTCACGATGTCGCGCTGCAGCAGTGCGGGGATGGTGTCGATGGGGTGCAGGTTCGACTGCGTCCAGAGGCCAATCTCCACGCCGTGCTGTCGGGCGTAGTCGCCGAACGATTTCAGGTTGGCGATGTTGCCGTCGAGGGTAGTCGTCTGACCGTAGCCAGCACCGTAGCCGTCGTTGGGGAGCACCCAGCCCAGCGGCATATCGGACTTGGCATAGCGGTCGACAACGGCACGCGCCGAGAACTGGTAGTTGTCCTTCTCGCCGTTGAGGCTCTCCTTGATGCCGCCGTTGTCCTTCTGGCTTTCGATGTACCACTTTCCGTCCTCAAACTCTATGCCCTTCTCCTTAGTACTCTCCTTCCAGAAGTCGCGGTTGTAGGCGTTGAGATGTCCCTCGTAGAAGGCAAACTTGGGCAGCAACACGGGTTTGCCGGTGAGCTGGTAGTAATCTTGCAGCAGGTCTTCGGGTTTGCTGTCCACCATGACGAAGATGTCGGAATAGTCGGTCTTGTGGGTCAGCACAACGCTGTTCTTGTCCTTTGAGCCGAAGTCGTAGAAACCGGGAGCGAAGGTGTGGCAGAGCACTCCGTAGCCGCTTGTGCTCCAGTAGAAGGGAGCGGGAGAGGCCACGCCGCCGTCGGTCCAGCTGTTGGTGTTCACGATTTCTATCTTCTTTCCGGCGTGGGAGAAGCGTCCGTTCTGTACGCCTCCGCCGTAGAAGTACTCGTTGGGTTGGCAGCTCAGCGTCACCTCGTAGCCCGTCGGTCCATAGCTGATGGGCTTGGTCTCGCTGACCACCGTGCGGCCGTTGCGCAGGTCGGTGATGGAGAGCAGCGACGTTGTGGCGTCGAAGCTGAGGCTGATGGTATTGCTCGCCACGACGAACTGGTTATCCGTCCGGTTCACGCTGATATTGCCAGCGTTGTGCCGTGGCCGGTCGCAGAGGATGGAAGCGGGAGGATTGGCGGCAGGATTGCGCACGATGCCTCCCTTGTCGTCGCGGAACAGCCGCACGATGTTGTCGCTGTAGAAATCCGCGGTGAGTCGTTTGCCGTCGGTATAGCGAATCTCTGCGGTGGTGGGATTGATTTTAACAACTTCCTGGATGGCTGTTTGCTGGGCGCAGGCGTTTGCGCTCCATGTGGCCAGGAAGAGGAAGACAAGAAAAATAGGTCTCATATTTAGATTGATTTTGCTTTCGTAACCGATTTATCTGTTGTTTAAAGTAGTTCGGTGCAAATTTACTGCTTTCCCGGAATTTGAGCAAATATAAGACCTTTTTTTGTCAAGAAGAATTCGTAGAATTATGCCTGCCCCATGTTCCCCCATTCCCCCCATCCTCCCCATAAAATCCCCATTCACCCCACTCACCCCAAGAAATCCCCATCCATCCCATAAAATCCCCATCCATCCCAAGAATCCTATCTTCCTTAAATATAATAATGTCTCCCGCCTAACAAAATTGACATAAATCAA
>ONYS01000133.1 GCA_900322095.1 uncultured Prevotella sp. | reverse complement strand
TCCATAGTGCGTTCATTCTTGTTCCTTTTGCAAACTTACGCAATTTATTTGGTATTTGCAAAAGCTGATGATGAAAAGTTATCTGTATATCGGAACATGACTTATCTCCCCCAACCATGTATCAACCAAATATAAAAGTAATGTTTAACCGGGTCAACCAACATTAAAAATAAGGCTTAAAGTAGTCAACCAAAAGCGTTAAACTACAGAGGGCTTTGAGCCGCACGAGGTCAACACGGGCATGGTGGCGAGCGCTGACAGTAGGACGAGTGCTATGGCCACTCTTTTCTTTGATATCTTTCTCATTGGGCTTGTATGCTGTTATTTATAGGATGTCACGGTCAGCAGTTTCTTGATGTCATTGAATGGCGCCGATGTAGTAACGTGCACGGTCTTCTTCTCACCCGGGAGGAGGTCGAAGAAATTGTCGCTGAAGCAATGGTCTACGCTATCGATGCTCAGACAGACGGCACGTGCAAAGGCATCGGCCTGCAAGGTGATGTCTACGCCTCCCTTGGCCGGGCTGACAAGTGTGGTGATGTGGGCGTCGGGATAGCACATCTCTTTCTGCTTCAGCAGCTCATAGTTGTTGTCGTAGGTCTTGTCGGCCTGGAAAACGGCACGTACGACCACTTTCGACCGCTCATTGCCAGCAAGGAATTGATCCACGGGCATACTCCAACAGAAGAGCGCGACATTGGGATCCACGCTGAGCTTCTTCTGCTGCCGGTTGAGCACGCGGCCGTCCATGGCCATGAGGCTGACGGTGAGCGTGCCGGTAACGGCCTTTTGGCGGTCGTTGACGATATACACCTCGAGCTTCCCGTTCTGCTCGATGGGCGAGACGAGGATGTCGTCATAGGCTTTGCGGGCCATATACTGCGCGGCCTTCCAACGGCCGTAGTAGTCGATAGACGACCAGGAGGCCACCGGCCAGCAGTCGTTGATCTGCCAGAAGAGCGTGCCCCAGCAATAACCTTTCTGCCTGCGGTGGCTCTCTATGGCAGTCTTCATGGCGTCGCCCTGAAGCAATTGGCCCATATAGAGCAGCTGGCGGAAGTCTTTGGGTTGATGGTATTCGTTGGTCAGATAGGTCTCGATGAGATGGTTGGCATATTCTCCACCGCGCTGGTGAGCCATCATCACGTCGGAATAGATGTTCCAGTCGGTGGAGTCGGGAGCAAACTTCTTCACCGTAGCAAACTCCGGGAAGCTCTGCATACCATATTCGGAGAAGAAGCGCGCACGCTCTTGGTTGTAGTTGGTCACAGGCTTCTTACCGTGCCAAACTTCCCAGTAGTGCCGGTCGCCCTCGTGATCGTTGCTGCCGTGGCCATAGTCGCCAAATGGCGACGAAGGCCAGTAGGCCACATCGGGGTCGTAGGCCTTCACGGCATTGGGCAGTGCGTCGTAGAAGATGTTCTTATATTCCTGCCACACGCTGTCGGCCTGACCGAGTTTCTCATACTGCTGCTTCCATCCCCAATTGTACCATCCGTCCTGGCACTCATTGTTGCCGCACCAAAGGGCAATGCAAGGGTGGTTGCGAAGGCGGATGATATTGTCCTTGGCCTCCTCCTTCACATTGTCTAAATAGGCACCCTTGCCGGGATAGAGACCACAGGCAAACATGAAATCTTGCCAAATGAGGATACCTTTGGCGTCGCAGAGATGATAGAAGTAGTCGTCCTCATAGGTTCCTCCGCCCCAAACGCGCAGCATATTCATATTGCAGGAAGCGGCAGCGTTGACTACCTTATTATACACGTCGTGGGAAACACGGGGCAGGAAATTGTCGTTGGGGATGTAGTTGACGCCCTTCATAAACACTTTCTTTCCATTCAGCACGAAATAGCAGGAGCGCCCGGCACTGTCTTTCTCAGCCACAAAGCGCAGCGAGCGCACGCCGATCTCCTCTGTCTTCTCCCCTAAGAGCTGTCCGTTCATGCGGACAGTGGTCTTAAGTGCATAGAGATAAGGCTCGCCCAGGCCGTTGGTCCACCACAGTTGGGGATTCTTGATCTCGAAAGGAAGGGTGATGGTGTTGGTGCCCTTCCTCAGGCCCACGGACTTCCTTACAAGCACTTTGCCGCTATGCCCATCGGCCACCATGATTTCCACTTCCCTCTGTGGGGCGTCGGCATCGATAGTGACGGTGTTGGTGAGTCGGGCCAGCTGTGGTGTAACCGACGGCTGGCGGTACCACGTGTCGCGCAGCACGGCATGATCCCATGCGGTGAGCGTCACAGGCCGCCAGATGCCGATGGTGACCAGGCGGGGTCCCCAGTCCCAGCCATAGTGGTAGCCGGCCTTGCGAGTGAAGGGACTCACCTTCTTGTCGAAGAGACCTCCGTTCTCGCTCTGGTCGTTGGCGGCTGCGTATTTGATGGGCGACGCATCGTAGGCCTCTATCCCTTTCTTTGTGGGTGAATGAAAATAGACCGTCAGCACGTTGCTCCGGTCTTTGAGCAGACTTGTCACATCGACCTTCCAGCGGCGGAACATGTTGTCGGCCTTGAGGATGCAGGTGCCGTTGAGCTCGACATCGGCGTAGGTGTCAAGGCCATTGAAGCAGAGTTCAACATGGCTGCGTCCTTTCAACTCGGCGGGCAGGTCAAAGCGGTTCTCATAGATCCAGTCTTCCTTGTCCACCCATTGCGCTCCCCGCTCGTTGAGCCTGAAGAAAGGGTCGTCGAGAAGATGGCAGGCCATGAGATCGGTCTGCACCGTGCCGGGCACTGTGGCGGGATGCCAGTTGGAAAGCCGGGCCTGGCGGAACTGCCAGCCCTTGGTCAAGCTCACGCTCACTGGGGATGCTTGCAGGTTTGTCGCTGTCATCATCATTACTATCAATAGGAATAAGAATGTGATATATTTTTTCATCATAGATATGGGTTGATTAGCTTAATTTTATACAATGTGTTCAAAACGTTAGTAGATGCCGGGCATCTTTTCTTTGCCCTTCCGTTTTGTGTTGCCTCCCAAGAGCAGATAGTGCCAGGCATTGTAGCAGAGTGGTGGCTGATTGAGGGCGGGATCATTGCGGTTGGTCATATAGGCGCGGATGAAGGACACCGTGGCTTCCACATTCTGTTGGTCCACACTGTAGGGCATGCCCTGCAGGGTGTTGTGTCGCTGAAGCCAAGTGCCGATGAGCACCTGCTGGATGGCATAGGGGATATGGTCGAACCGGACGAAACGGCCGAGGGGATAATATTTCATCAACCGCTCCACGTCGCGCTGCAGCAACTCGTAGGCGATGAGATACTCATAGGCCATGCGGTTGTTGTATTTCTTGTTGTCTATCAGCAGCAGCCCCAACATCTGGTCCATCTCCTGGTCGCTGAAGAGATAGTCATGGTGCTTGATGCGCAGGTCGCGCAGTCTTCCGTATTCCTTGTCAGCATTCACCGCTTGGTCGTTGTAGAGAAAACGTTCCTGGCGTTTGGCCCATCCGCGATAGAAAAGGCTGTTTTCGAGCTGTCGGAGGTATTTGGAAGCCACGGCATAGTTGCCGTTGATGATCTCACACTGGGCGATGCGGCGTGTGAGCCGTCCGCTCTTGCGGTAGTTGGGGATGGCTTCCTGGGCCTCGAAGGTGTAGCGCTCGGCGTCATTGATCATGCCCAACTGGTAGAACAATTCTGCCGTAGGGAGCGGAGAAGTCATGTCACGGGTAAACGTGGGGAAGAGGCCTTCAGCCCCGTTCTGATAAAACTCAAAGAGGCGGTCGCAAAGTTGATGCTGCATGGCAAGAGCCAGATTGACACAGCCGACGCCCATGGGCGATGAGGCCTGATGCCGCTTGGCTTTGTCTATAATGCGCTGCCATTGATGGGTGCGCACGAGATAGTCGTAGTCGATCAGCTCATAGGTGGCGCGGTCAAATCCCAAGCGCAGCAGTCCTACTGCGCACAGAATGATGGCCAACAACTGCGCAACGCCAACCCGCACGGCTTTCTTGTTCTCAAACTGGGGAAGATGGGAAACGATCAAAGGAAGCAACGCGAACAGGGCTTCCACCACCCATTGAGCCACGGGAATGGCCGTGGGGTAGCGGAAGTAGTTGATGCCACCAAAGAGTCTCTCATAGGGATATTGAAGGAAGAGACCGCAGAGGAAGACCACGGCGACAAAATAAAGAACACTTGCGACCGTCCATCCCACCGGAGTCACCACCGGCCTCGGCTTAGCTGTTTTCTGCTTGCGGGGCAGAAGTGGGACGATGCTGATGCCCATAACTGCCGGACCCAGAAGCCAATAGCCTGCAGGAATGGCAATGAGCAGATAGAGAGGCAAAGCCCCCCAATGGCGGCAACGGTCGCGCACGATGAGAGCATGGAGCATCAGCTCCTCCATACCGAGCAAGGCTATGGCAAAGGAGAGCAACACGTTCTCGTTGCCCATATAAGCCCAAAGGGCAATGGCGGGAACGAAACTCTGCAGATACCATGCTTGCGACGCGCCACAGCGACGCATCAGCATCCATGTGAGCCGTTGCAGACAGAAGAAAACCAGGGCAAGCAGAATGGCGCCTATGGCATAGAGATAATAAAACTGCACGATGAACTCGGCCACATAGTCGGCCAGTCCACCGGGCACGCTCATGCGTTCGGAAAAATAGGACGGGGTGAGAAGAAAAAGCTGATACTGCTCTTGAAAACTCAGGGCGCAGCGATAGGGAAACACCCAGAAGAGGGCCACTATGATGGCGAAGAGCAGGGAAATCAGCACTGCCCCATGACGTTTTATGTAGCCCATGGTTATTTGTTATTTGGTTGTGGATAAAGTTTCATAAGGACATCTTTTAAAGCTCCCTTGGGCTGACGCTTCGTAAAATCGGCAATGTAGCGTTGCTGCCGGTCATAAAGTTGCTCAAGTCTCGCCTGGACAGCGTCTTTGTCGTTAGTCTTTCTCTTGGCTGTCTGGAGTTGATAGAGGAGCATTCGATAGCGTTCCATGTAATCCTTCCATGCTTGCAGCGAGTCGTTTTGGGGCGTGCCTCCGCATGACGACAGTTTACCGATGTGAACATTCACAGTTCCTGGTTCAGAGACAACGAGCATGTCTTCAATGCCCTCTCTGTATCGGTAGCCCACGCGAATCACTTTTACCTCCGTACTATCCACTTCAAACTGGAACCGGGCATTTTCTATCGTTGTGGAATCAACGTGCGCTGCATCATGCGGGCCGACGAGAGGCACGAGATAAATCGTCTTACCGTCGAGGGTATGATTCTCCATGGTCCCCATGATGAGGCATGAAGACTGGTGACTCTGCCGGCAGCCTGAAAGTAAAAGGAGAGCAAGCAGCAAGAGAGAAAGTATGGCGCTTCTATTCATCTATTATTTATCAGTTGTTTTGAAAAGCAATGAAAAGGGAGAACTGCCCCGCGGACAGCCCCCTTTTTTATAACGCGTAGTTTGAAGATTTATTCTGTTTTCTGGCGTTTGAAGTTCCAGAACCATGCCGTACCCCCGTCACCGGCCCCGGGTTCGGGAGCGCAGAGGCGAAGCTCTGTGTCGGTGGCTTTAAGGATTTGATAGACGTATTGGCGTTGGTTGTTGTTGTTGACCAGAATACCCATCAAGGGGATGGTGCCAGAGAAAGTCATTGTACCGATGTCCCAGCCGTCTTTCTTCTTTTCGCTGGTGACACTCACAGCACCGGTCTCACCACGGCTGGTTACGACGCCGTTTCCACCCAATTGCATGGTAAACCAGCCGTCAATACCATCCTTTGCCAAACCCTTGTCTGTGGCTTGGGTGGTGATATCGCTGGCACTGACTATCCACCAGCTTGGGCCCGTGCTTTCCATATAACCTCCGTTGCCCCATACGCCATCGGCTGCATCGGTATCCCAAGTGTATTTGAACTTGGTGAATCCTCCGTTGCCATCTCCAAAGAGGGTGGTCAGGATGGGATCAAGGTCTGTATAGTTGTTCACTGCGATACGTTTTTGGGATTTCCCTTTTCCTGAATGGTAGCGCCAATCACAGGACCCTCACTGTCGACGACGTGACCCTTGACCGATCGCCGGGCCTGCTGGACTACCTGAAGGGCCGGACTCTGCACTGCGGCTGCACGCGCTGAGGAGAATCCCGTTCCTGCCCAGGTTGCTGAGCAGAACCCCATCAATAACATAGTTCTTAAATAAATTGGATGCATTTGTTATGACTTAGGTTGTAAGATGTTTTTTGTTAACTACTTGCAGGACACGACACACGTTGAGTGGCAAGAGGAATCCTGCTTTCTTGCTACCGTGGTTTCAGCTTGGTGAATGGTTTCTTTTCATTTTTACTATATTTTTTAGATTGGAGAATTGTTTTTTCGTTCCATGCCGTATGCCTTATCCGGTGGTTATTCCCCAACTTGTCGTGTCAACGTTGAGGAGGTGACTCCATCAGTTTTCAGCAACTCTTCATCAATTGTTTTTATACTTCTATCTCTTTCAGACTCAGGTCTCATCGAAATTCCTTTAGGGCATCCCGAATGAATCATGGCAGCCTTCTTTTCAGATGTAGCCTTGTATCCACATCGCAAAGATAACTTTTTTATGCTGAAGCAACCATATTCTCTGCCTTTATTCAGCGTCCGGTTTACTATTGTTACACCCTTTTGAAACATTTCTTCCCATTCCTTCGTCAACCGATGCTTAACATTTGTTGTATGGGATGCTTCTTTTAAGTGCTATGAGGTCTTAGCTTTTTGCAAGTTTTTGCGTATTGCGACCGAGATGTTTTATTTCTTTAAATTCACGTTGCAAAATTAAGAATTCACTCTAAAACAATAATACTATTTTTATCAATTCTAATACTATTTTACCAATAGGGAAAAAGTGCGTATTTTATGGTATTTATCACAAAACTTGGGGCCGAATTAGACTTTTAGCAACAAAAACGCTATAGCAGATTTGGCGAAATCCCGTTGATGTCTGACCGTATGCGATCATCTTAGGGGATGAAACAAATTCTGACTCCCGCCATTTCGATGATTTTGATTTGAAGATGGTCTGCGCCTGCAAGCAGCTCCTCTTCAGCCCGTCGGAGGCAAAAGAAGGCCGGTATATCCTCTTGTTAAGAAAAACAAAAAACGGCTGAATCTTCATGGTTCTCCCAATGGCTTACAATTTTTTTAAGTAACTTCGCAGACAATTACCAAAATGAAGATGAAAAAAACGGTCATTTTCTATTCAATCATACTGATCTGTCTCTTGCCGACATTGCTTTTGCGCGATTATACTCCTTCCACTGAGCTGCGCTATCTCAGTATTGCCGACGA
>ONYS01000132.1:471-7850 GCA_900322095.1 uncultured Prevotella sp. | reverse complement strand
AGATAGCGTGGGACACCCAAATTTGCAAATTTTCAGAGGCTTATTTGCTGATTTCTAGGCAATTAACTTTTTGCCCCCAAAAAAGTGACGAAAACAGGACTGAGAGGGACTGCCCACAATGGCGTGGACAGTCCCTCTTTTTTTTATTCTCCCAAAATCAATTCTCTAATACAGTCTGTCGTGTAGGCATAGGGCAGATAAGCCAGCGACGGCACCGGATCCGTGAGGATCAGGTAGGCTTTCCGTCCAATGGTGATGCTGCCGTAGTCGTCGCCCAGTCCCATGGCGTAGGCGCCGTTGATGGTCGTGGCATTCAGCGCCTCCTCGGGCAGCAGTCCCATCTTCATACAGGCCAGCGACATAACGAACTTCATATCGCCCGAAGGTGTGGAACCTGGATTGTAGTCGCTCGCCAGAGCCAGGGGCAGTCCATGGTCGATCATGCTGCGGCCTTTGGCATAAGGCATGTTGGAGAAGAACGATGTTCCGGGAAGCGCCGTGGGCATCGTATCCGACGACTTCAGCAAGGGGATGTCGCTCTCGGGCATGCTTTCCAGATGGTCCACCGAGAGAGCCTTATGGTCGATGGCCACCTGCAAGCCTCGGCCGGCAGCAAGTTCGTCGACGTGCACCTTGGGTCTCATGCCGTATTTTGCCGCGGCATCAAGAATGCGGTCCATCTCTTCGGGCGTGAAGAAGCCCTTGTCGCAGAACACGTCAACGTAGTCGGCCAGCTTCTCCTTGCCCACCTCGGGCAGCATCTCATTGATCAGCATATCCACGTACTCTGCCTGTCGTCCCTGATAGGCACGCGCTACGGCATGCGCACCGAGGAAGGTAGACACCACCTTGAGCGGTGCTGTCTCGCTGATGCGGCGCACGACGCGCAGCATCTTCAGTTCGTCGGCCGTATTGAGTCCGTAGCCGCTTTTTATCTCCACGCAGCCTGTTCCCTTGGCCTTGATTTCCTCGACGCGTTCCATCGCCTGCGCAAAGAGCGTGTCTTCTGAAGTCTGATGCAGCAAGTCGGCCGAGTTGAGGATTCCTCCGCCACGGCGGGCCACTTCCTCATAACTCAATCCTCTGATCTTGTCCACCCACTCCTGTTCCCTATGTCCGGCATAGACAAGGTGGGTGTGGCTGTCGCAGAAAGCGGGCATCAACAGTCCGCCTTCGGCATCCGTTGTGTCGTCCCACGACTCCCCGAGGGGATATTCTGTAGCCATGGAACCGAAATTCTCGATCACGCCATCCCGCACGCTGATCCAGGCATTGTCGAGTGAAAAGGGATTCTTCATCTCCTCGCCGCAAACTCGCAGGCATTCTTTGGGGCGGATACCGAAGATGGTCTTAATGTTATAAATAAATCTACGCATAATGGTTTGTTATTTCATGTTTGGTGTTATATTTTTCATGTATTGTGCCTCAACAAACGAATTGTTGAATACCGGAAAAAGCCTTGGATGTTGCCAACCGGACGACGGTCGACAGACTGGCACATCCAAGGCTATTCAGTTAAAGTTTCTTCACGGTCACGATTAGAAATCCAGTTTCTCGTTGCGCATGAATTCCACCGACTTGGCCAGATAGGGATACATCACCACGTCCTTGTCGATGAACGGCACGAGTTTGCGATAGTCTTCGAAGATGTGCTCGATGATGGGCGACGACTTCAGCGGACGGCGGAACTCCAGAGCCTGTGCGGCATTGAAGAGTTCGATGGCCAGCACGCGCTCCGTGTTGAGGATTACTCGGTAGAGCTTCGTTCCTGCATTGGCACCCATACTCACGTGGTCTTCCTGCCCCTGGGATGTGGGGATGCTGTCCACTGAAGACGGCATGCAGAGCGTCTTGCTCTGGCTGACGATGCTAGCCGCCGTGTACTGCGTAATCATGAAACCACTGTTCACGCCGGGGTTGGCAACGAGGAAGCTGGGCAGGCCGCGCGTGCCGGACACCAGCTTGTAGATACGGCGCTCGGAGATATTGGCCAACTCCGACATGGCTATGGCGAGGAAGTCCATGGGCAGGGCGATGGGCTCGCCGTGGAAGTTTCCGGCCGAGATGATGAGGTCGTCGTCGGGACAAACCGTCGGGTTGTCTGTAGCGGCGTTGATCTCGATGTCGGTCACCGTCTGCACGTAGCGCACGGTGTCCTTCACCGAACCGTGTACCTGCGGAATGCAACGGAAGGAATAGGGATCCTGCACGTGATGCTTGGGCTGATGGATGAGCTCACTGCCCTCAAGGATACGGCTAATATGCTCGGCGGTGTCGAGCTGTCCCTGATGCGGACGCACAACGTGCACGGCACGGTTGAAAGGATCGATGCAGCCATCGTAGGCATCGAGCGACATGGCGGCTATATAGTCGGCCCAGTTGCTGAGCTTCGTGGCCTGGATGATCGACCAGCAGCAGAAGGCAGCCATGTTCTGCGTGCCGTTGAGCAGCGCCAGGCCTTCCTTGGAGGCCAAGTGGATGGGCTCCCATCCCATGGTGGCGAGCAGTTCGGCGCCACTCATCAGCTTGCCCTGATATTCTACCTCGCCCAGTCCGACGAGAGGCAGACAGAGATGGGCCAGCGGCACGAGGTCGCCGGAGCTGCCCACCGAGCCCTGCATGTAGACCACGGGGTAGATCTCGTTGTTGAAGAAGTCGACGAGACGCTGCACGGTATCGAGTTTGCAGCCCGAATAGCCATAGGAGAGCGACTGTATCTTGAGCAGGATCATCAGCTTCACGATCTCGTTGGGGACGCGCTCACCGATACCGCAGGCATGACTCATCATCAAGTTGATCTGCAGCTGCGAGAGCTGGTCTTCGCCGATGGAGATATTGCACAGCGATCCGAAACCGGTCGTCACGCCATAGATAGGCACTTTGGATTCGGCAATCTTCTTGTCGAGATACTCACGGCATCTCGTGATGCGATGCACGGCATCGTCGCCCAACTTGAGTTTGTAGTTGCCCCGCAGAATCTCCCACACCTTGTCGAGAGTCAGGTGGCCTGCGCTGATTTCATGTATGTTCATAGTGTTGTGGTTGTAGTTCCCATCCCCGCCAGCAGTCTGATCATTGCTTACCGGCAGATTTCGCCAGCGGGGATGGGTAGGGTTTTGTTATTGTAATGATGTTGTTAATTATTTGTTTACGGAAGTGATTTCAGCAATGCTGCTGTCGATGATGTCGTCGGCCACGAGGTTGGGCATGGTGACCTTCAGCTCGGGCGTATGCTCCATCTCGCGCTGAATGGCGTCCATCGAACCCTTGTTGCGGGCCCATGAGCGGCGGGCGATGCCGTTGTTGACGTCCCAGAAGAGCATCTCGCGGATGTTTGTGTCGCTCTCCGTGCTGCCGTCGACAACCATTCCGAATCCGCCGTTGACCACTTCGCCCCAGCCAACGCCGCCGCCATTGTGGAGGCTCACCCACGTGGCTCCACGGAAGGAGTCGCCGATGACGTTCTGCACGGCCATATCGGCGCAGAACTGCGAGCCGTCGTAGATGTTGCTGGTCTCGCGGAAGGGCGAGTCGGTGCCGCTGACGTCGTGGTGGTCGCGGCCCAAGACGACGGGAGCCTTCAGTCGACCGTCTCTCACGGCCTGGTTGAAGGCAAGGGCAATCTTCGTGCGGCCCTCGCAGTCGGCATAGAGGATGCGGGCCTGAGAGCCCACGACGAGATGGTTCTTTCCGGCCTCACGAATCCAGTGGATGTTGTCGTCGAGCTGATGCTGAATGTCCTCGGGCGCATGCTGGCGCTCCTCGGTCAGCACCTGCTCGGCCAGCTGGTCGGTCAGCGCCAAGTCGGCGGGATCGCACGAGGTGCACACCCAGCGGAAGGGTCCGAAGCCATAGTCGAAGAACATCGGTCCCATGATGTCCTGCACGTAGGAAGGATAACGGAACCTGCCGTCGGCGGTCATGATGTCGGCTCCGGCGCGCGACGACTGCAAGAGGAAGGCGTTGCCATAGTCGAAGAAGTACATACCGCGGGCGGTGAGCTGGTTGATGGCGGCCACCTGGCGGCGCAGCGAAGCCTCAACGCGCTTCTTGAACTCAGCGGGATCGTCGGCCATCATCCGCTTGCTCTCCTCGAGCGTCAGACCCACGGGATAATAGCCACCAGCCCAGGGATTGTGGAGCGAGGTCTGGTCGGAACCCAGGTTCACCTCGATGTCCTCCTTGGCCAGCCGCTCCCACAGGTCGACGATGTTGCCCACGTAGGCCATCGAGACCACGCGCTTCTCGGCCAAAGCCTTGCGCACGGAGCTGATCAGTTCGTCGAGATCGTAGTGCATCTCGTCCACCCAGCCCTGGTCGTAGCGCTTCTGGGCAGCCTTGGGATTGATCTCAGCCACCACGCTGACCACCTTGGCGATGTTGCCGGCCTTGGGCTGAGCACCGCTCATACCGCCCAGACCCGACGATACAAAGAAGGGTATCTGGTTGTGGACGTGGCGGGCGGGATCGTGCATCACGCGGCGGGCCGCATTGAGCACGGTGATCGTGGTGCCGTGGACGATGCCCTGCGGACCAATGTACATATAAGATCCGGCCGTCATCTGACCATACTGGCTCACGCCGAGGGCATTGTCGCGCTCCCAGTCGTCGGGCTTGGAATAGTTGGGAATCACCATACCATTGGTCACCACCACACGCGGAGCGCGCTTGTGGGAGGGGAAGAGACCCAGGGGATGGCCCGAATACATCACCAGCGTCTGCTCGTCGGTCATCTCGCTGAGGTATTTCATCACGAGGCGGTACTGGGCCCAGTTCTGGAAGATGGCACCATTGCCGCCATAGATGATGAGCTCGTGGGGATGCTGGGCCACACGCGGGTCGAGGTTGTTCTGTATCATCAGCATGATGACAGCGGCCTGTTCCGAGCGGTGGGGATATTCGCTGATGGGGCGCGCCTTCATCTCGTAGCGGGGACGGAAGCGGTACATGTAGATGCGGCCATACTTGTGGAGCTCCTCGGCAAACTCAGGAGCCAGTGTGGCATGAAACTTCTTGGGGAAATAGCGCAGTGCGTTGCGCAGAGCCAGCTTCTTCTCCTCTGTGGTGAGGATATCCTTGCGCTTGGGCGCATGGTTGATGCTCGTATCGTAGGCTTGTGGTTCTGGCAGATAGTCGGGTATGCCGGCTCTGATTTCGGCTTGAAATTCTTCTAAGGTCATAAATTGTTGGTTTTTATTTCGTCAAGTTATCATAAGATTCACCCATTTATTTTCTCGTCCACGATGGCCGAGATAGCGGCTTCCTCAGCATCGGCCTTGGCAGCGATGGCATTGGCCTCGTCGATGAGACGCTGTGCCGTGGCCTTGTCCTTGAGCGAGGAGGCATTGATGCGCACGTTCATCGAGGCTCCGCGTACGGCAGCGCGTGCGGCCAGGGCACCCACACCGGCATCAGAGACACTGTTGGGATTGCCCTTCTCGGCCATGGCCCTGCAGATCTCGAAGGCCTTGAACGACTCGCGCATCGTCTCCAGGGGCACTTCGGAGGCAAAGAGCGTGGCTTCCTGGATGGCCTGCGAGCGGGCCTGCTTCTCCTCAGGCGTACCTTTGGGCATGCCGAAGGCTTCCATGATGCGGTTGAAGGCTGCCGTGTCCTCATCGATGAGATGGAGCAGCGAGCTCACCAGAGCCTGACCCTTGTCGGCCCAGACGCTGAACTCCTGCCACCGGTCGTCCCAGCCACGCTTGTGGGCAGAGAGGTTGGCCACCATCGTGCCCAGAGCGGCTCCCAGGGCTCCCATGCAGGCGGCGATAGTACCGCCACCGGGCGCAGGACTCTCGCGCGAAGTCTCCTGGGCGAACTCCTTCACGGTCAAGTCTACAAGGCGGCGCTGAGGATGAGCGTCCTCCAGCAGATACTCGATCACCTTCTCACGGGGATTGAACGGCTTGAGATCATCGAGACTCATCGACTTGATGGCCATCCTGACGATGTCTTCCTCGGGAATACCCGTCGAGCGCTGCTGTTTCTCCAGGAAGTAGCGGCCGGCCTCGATGAGCACGCGCTTGGGAATGAGACCCACGATCTCGGTGCCAGTGACGCGGATGCCACGGGCTGCGGCGGCGCGGCAAACCTCGTCGAAGGCCACGTGGAGCGGAGTAATGTTGATATTGGTGATATTCATTGACACCTGGGCGATGCCGTATTCGTCGATAAACCATCCGATGGCTTTAGTGGCCTTCAGCGTACCGGGCTGCATGATGGGGTTGCCATCGGCATCCTTCAGGATCTTGCCCGTGAGCGTTCCGCCCTCACGCTGGGGGCGCCCCTTCTCGCGCACGTCGAAGGCGATGGCGTTGGCGCGGCGGGTGGAGGTGGTATTGAGGTTGAAGTTCACTGCAATCAGGAAGTCGCGTGCGCCTACAGCCGTACATCCCGTGCGGGCCATGTCGTCGTCCCAGGGGCGGGCGCCGTAGTCGGGTTGCTCATCGGGCTGCGTCATGCGCTCGGGCAGGCCTTCGTATTCACCTTGACGGCAGACGGCCAGGTTGCGGCGTGGCTCAGTGAAGGCGGCAGCCTCGTAGCAGTAGCAGGGGATGCGCAGTTCCTGGGCAATGCGCTCAGCCAACTTGCGCGACAGCTCGGCACACTCCTCGAGCGTCACTCCGCTCACGGGAACGAGAGGCAGCACGTCGGTAGCACCCATACGGGGGTGGGCACCGTGATGCTGGCGCATGTCGATGACGCGTGCAGCCTCCTTGACACCTCTGAAAGCAGCCTCGCAGACATCTTCCGGACTGCCCACGAAGGTGACTACCGTACGGTTGGTGGCCTCGCCCGGATCCACGTCGAGCAGGCGTACGCCCTTCACGGTCTCAATGGCCGTGGTGATGGATTTGATCTTCTGCATGTCATGGCCCTCACTGAAATTGGGCACGCACTCAATGATTTTCTTGTTTTGATCCATGGGTTAACAATTGTTTGGTTTTTGTAATTGACCCCAATATTAGCGCTTTTTTTTGAAACGGACAAATATTTTGAATTAAAATTTAATAATCAGCCGGAAATTAATGTTTTAGGCGCCCCTGCGGACATACGCATAATGTTCTGGAAAGGTGAATTTACCTGGAAGGCCATGTCACATCATTCGGCCGCTGACTCTCATTCGTCGTCAGGAATGCCGACGCTCCTATGCCAAATGGTAAGAGGGCCGTAATTCCTGAAGGCCAAGAAAGATATGTGATTCCATTGTGATTGACCTCGATTTGCTTCTCCCCTCCCTTCGTAGAGGCTGTAACAAAAGCTCCGAGATCTTCACTAGCCAAACCTCCCTACACAAAAAAAATTCTCAAATTCGACAATAAAGTGACAATCTGTTTAATGAGTAATGTCTTTAGCCTACATTATTCATGGAGATT
>ONYS01000132.1:0-466 GCA_900322095.1 uncultured Prevotella sp. | reverse complement strand
CTCATGAATATAATCATTTACGAATAATTTATGGGTAATTTGTGATAATTCATGTTCAAAAAAGTAGCGTTTAATGTTCATGAATAATGCAGGCTAACGGAAGCCAATTTTAGAGTTTTGTTACAGCCTCTTCGTAGGGAGGGGAGAAACAGCGGAGCGTAAATCCCAATTGATGTCCTGAAAAGCCGAATGGTAGGAGGGTCGTCATTCCTGACGACCAAGAAAGAAGGTTCGCTTGTACATCACAAGTATATCCTTCGTCGTCAGGAATGACGACGCTCCTAAGCCGCCGGCAGGAATTAGTACAGCCCCCTCAGTTCTACCTGATTGATGTACACGTGACAGTTGCCACGAACAAACGTGACACTTGTCACGAACGAACGCTTCCTATGTTTTCTGACAAGGATTTTACCGAAAATCTTTCAATGTTTCATATTATTTAACACATAGTGATATTATGTTTACA
>ONYS01000131.1 GCA_900322095.1 uncultured Prevotella sp. | reverse complement strand
AGACTATAAAGGCGACTTCTCCTTCAACCGCAGTAAAACCGGTGGAGACTGGACGAAAACACTTGCCAACTGGACACAACGGCTGACGCTCATCTCCACAATCGGAAACGTAGACCTTTCACTGTCGGGCGTATTGTATCACAACGAAATACAGAATTCTCCATCCGCTAACACGCTTCTTGCAGATGCCAAAATGACGTGGCGCATAAAAAAGATCAGAATCTCGGCCTCGCTCCGCAATCTCTTCAACAAGAAAACTTATGAAGAGACCACCTACAGTGGTGTAGGGATCTTTACCAATCGCTACTGGCTCCGTCCCCGTGAACTGATGATCAACGTCCAATTCTCATTGTAAAGGACAATAACAAATAGAAAGGAGGTCTAAACCTCCTTTTTTTGTGTCCTGTCCTATCAGTCAATAATCAACTGTTCCTTCAGTAAAAAGATGATTATAAAAAACTAACATTTACGCAGAGATTATAAAAATAATTTCTTACCTTTGCCATACAACAAATTATCTATCATCTTATCAACTATAATGAAAAGTTTAAAACTATCAGTCTTCATTCTGTCTACCCTGTTTTCAACAGGTATGTCGGCTCAGAGCGCTCCTCAATTGCGGGCCGACAACATAGACGAAGTTATCAACGCGATGACAACAGAGGAGAAAGCCCAGATGCTTGTGGGCGGCGGCAACAGCGGCTTTGTGGGCTCAGGCGCCATGCTTGGCCATCAGAAGCGCCTCGTGGCCGGAGCTGCCGGCATCACAGTAGCCATTCCCCGTCTGGGTATCCCTTCCACGGTGCTTACCGACGGCCCAGCCGGAGTACACATTGATCCCACTCGCGAGGGCACAAACCAGACTTTCTACGCCACAGGATTCCCCATCGGCACCTGTCTGGCCTCAACGTGGAATACAGAACTTGTGGAACAAGTGGGGCGTTGCATCGGTAACGAGACCTTGGAATATGGATGCGACGTGGTGTTGGGCCCGGGCATGAACCTCCACCGCAGTCCACTCTGCGGCCGCAACTTTGAATACTACAGTGAGGATCCCATCGTTACAGGCATTATCGGCACAGCCATGGTGAAGGGCATCCAAAGCCAAGGGGTCGGCGTAAGTGCCAAGCACTTTGCCGTAAACTCTCAAGAGAGCGACCGTACGCGAGTGAATGAGCGACTCAGCCAACGGGCACTGCGCGAGCTCTATCTGCGCGGCTTCGAGAAAATGGTGCGCAATAGTCATCCCTGGACGCTAATGGCGTCTTACAACCGCATCAATGGCGTCTACGCACAGAACAACAAGGAACTGCTCACCACCATTCTACGCGATGAGTGGGGCTTCGACGGCATTGTGATGACCGACTGGATAGGCATCCGTCCCGACCTTCCCACATGGACCGAACCGGATGCAGGCGACGAATTGCTCATGCCCGGCTATGGAAAGCAGGCTGAGGAGATTGTACAGGCGGTGAAAGAAGGAAAGCTATCTGAAGAAGTTCTCAACCGGGAAGTGAAACGCGTGTTGGAATATATCGTCAAAACACCCAAGTTTCATGGCTATCAGTTCAGCAACAAACCCGATCTCAAGTCACACGCAGAGGTGACCCGACAAAGCTCTACCGAGGGAATGGTGCTGTTGAAAAACAGTATTTCGGATAAAGGCGTGGCTACACTGCCCTTGACTAAGATGAAGAAAGTAGCCCTCTTCGGCGTCAACTCCTACGACTTTCTCAGCGGTGGACTCGGCTCAGGCTGCGTCAACGTGCCCTATGTCGTGGATATGAAACAAGGACTGAAGAACGTGGGCGTTGAAACAACCCAGCAGCTCACCGATATCTATGAGAGCTACATCGCCTATGCCAAACTAAAGCTCAAGGCCGACAAGAATCCGGAGATGTGGTTCCTCGACCAGGGACAGCCCAAGCTCCCGGAGATAGAAATCAGCCGCCGTTGCGCAGAGGCTTCCTGCCGTGAGGCCGACGCAGCCATCATCACGATTGGACGTCAGGCCGGTGAGGGCATGGACCGCGACATCAAGACCGAATTCAATCTCAACGAAGACGAAAAGTCGATGATCGAGCGCGTGAGCAGCGTTTATCATCAGGCCGGAAAGCCCGTGGTGGTAATTCTCAACAGTGGCTCCGTGATGGAGACAGCCTCCTGGCGCGACGCCGTGGATGCCATCCTCGTGGCCTGGCAGCCGGGAGAGGAAGGCGGCAACTCTGTAGCCGACGTGCTGACGGGCAAGGTGAATCCTTCCGGTCACCTGACAATGACCTGGCCTATCTCTGCCTACGATGTTCCTTCAACCACTAACTTCCCGCAAACTCCCGATTACTATAACTTTACCGACAAGTTTGCTGGTGGCTATATGAAAGGTGTCAACTATTCCAACCATGAGGAAGACATCTATGTGGGCTACCGCTACTTCGACACCTTCGGCAAGACCGTGGCCTATCCCTTCGGATACGGATTGAGCTACACCACCTTCAAGTTCTCCAACCTCAAGGCATCGGCCAAGGGCGACAAGGTGAACGTCAGCGTAACGGTGACCAACACGGGCAAGACAGCCGGAAAGCAGGTGGCCCAGATCTACGTGAGCGCTCCTAAAGGCAACATCGAGAAGCCCAAGCGCGAGCTGAAGGGATTCGCCAAGACCCGCTCGCTGAAGCCGGGTGAGAGCCAGACGCTCAACATCACGCTCGACCGCCGCGATCTGACCAGCTTCGACGAGGCCAACAGCCAGTGGCTCGGCAATGCCGGCGACTACGCCATCGAGGTTGGCGACAACGTTGAGAACATCGCATCAAGCGTAAACGTCAAGCTGGCTGAGTATACCGAGAAGGTGCACAACGTGATGAAGCCGGACGCAAAGCTCAATCTGCTCCGTCAATAGTCTCATTATCCCCCATCCACCCCATACCCCCCATAAAAAGAAAAATACCTCTATCTCTCCCGCCCCAGGAGAAATAGAGGCATTATTGTATAGAGGCTCTTAATAAGTTAATTCGCCTCTCTGTCAGCCTTGATAAGCGCAAGGAGATGCTCCACGGCCACCTCCTGCGGGATATTCTTCTCCACGCAGACCTGACGGCGATAGAGACTCACGCGGTTGACTCCGGCTCCAACATAGCCGTAGTCGGCATCGGCCATCTCACCCGGACCATTGACTATGCATCCCATGATGCCAATCTTCAGTCCGTCCATATCCTTCGTGGCCTCCTTGATACGGGCAATCGTAGAACGCAGGTCGTAGAGCGTACGACCGCAGCCCGGACAGCTGATATACTCCGTCTTCGACATGCGCAGACGTGCTGCCTGCAGGATGTTGAAGGCCGTCTCCTCTATATCATAGGGAGAGATATTGCCGTCGTTGAGCAGCCAAATACCATCCGTGAGACCGTCGATCATCAGCGCGCCCATGTCGGCTGCGGCACGAAGCTGGAACTCCTCCTTATCGTGCAACTGATACATCTGGGCAAAGACTACGGGATTCTCCACGCCGGCATTCATCATCTCATGCACCAGCGCCCGCTGGCAACCCAGACGGTTCTGATGATTGCTCACGCAGACCACCACCACCTCGGGATGACTCTTCAGACAGGCAAGATATTCCTCAGAAGGCGTGCCGAACTGAAGGACGAGGAATTTCAGCTTGGCCTGGATGGCTCCCACCAGCGGCATGGCCGTGACGGGGAAGATGGGGAAGACATTGTCGGGCACGTTGCCTTTCTGTGCCATCTCGCCATAGACATTGAAATCTACGATGTAGCGTTTCTGGGCATCCAACTGCTCAGGCAGCTTGCTGCCCACATAGATATAGTCGGCCTTGTCGCCCTCATTGGAATTGATTACTACAGGGACGTGATTTCCACCGATGTTCCCCACGGCCTTCGTCGGTCGGCGCTGGGGCCGCAGCCAGTCGAATTTCGGGCACTCTATACCCGGCACATACTGCTGTCCGGCCTTGCGTCCGATGTAGTCCACCAGATGACGCGCCACCGGAATTTCGGCCTCAGGCTCCTCGGAGAGCGAAACGCGCACGGTGTCGCCTATGCCGTCGGCCAGCAGCGCACCGATGCCCACGCAGCTCTTGATGCGGCCGTCCTCGCCCTCACCAGCCTCGGTGACGCCAAGGTGGAGCGGATAGTGCATGTCTTCCTTCTCCATCGTGGCCACAAGCAGACGCACGCTAAGCACCATGACAACCGTGTTGGAAGCCTTGATGCTGATGACGACATCGTCGAAATGCTCCTTCTTGCAGATGCGCAGAAACTCCATACAGCTCTCCACGATGCCTTCGGGCGTGTCGCCGTAGCGGTTGCGGATACGGTCGGAGAGCGAGCCGTGGTTCACGCCGATGCGGATGGCGGTGTGGTGCTCCTTGCAGATATTGAGGAAGGGCACGAAGCGCTCCTCTATCTTCTTCAGTTCCTGGGCATACTCCTCGTCGGTATATTCCTTCTTGATGAACTTCCGCGCGGGGTCGACATAGTTTCCCGGATTGATGCGCACCTTCTCGGCATAGAGCGCAGCCACGTCGGCCACGTGCGGATTGAAGTGCACGTCGGCCACGAGAGGCGTATTGAAGCCGTCGGCACGGATGCCGGCACTGATGTTCTTCAGGTTCTCGGCCTCGCGCGAGCCCTGCGTCGTCAGTCGGACGAGTTCTCCTCCAGCCTTGATGATGCGCTCAGCCTGGGCCACCGAACCGGCCGTGTCGTCGGTGCTGGTGGTCGTCATCGACTGCAGGCGTATGGGATTATCACCGCCAATACCGATGCTGCCCACTCTGACAGCCGACGTGGGATGGCGGTGATAATTGAACAAATCAATTACATTTGAACTCATACTTCACCTCAGCAAGTTCTTTGTTGGCCTTCTCTATCTTCTGTCCGAGTCCGGCTTTCCATGCCTCCACCTTCTTGGCAACGTCCTCGTCGGCCAGGGCAATCATCTCGGCAGCGAGGATGGCGGCATTCTGAGCGCCGTTCACTCCCACTGTAGCCACAGGGATGCCCGGTGGCATCTGGATGATGGAGAGCATTGCGTCGAGACCGTCGAGCATTCCCTTGATGGGCACGCCGATGACGGGCAGCGGTGTAGAGGCGGCAATCACGCCGGGCAGTGCGGCAGCCATGCCGGCACCTGCGATGATGACCTTGATGCCGCGGTCCTTGGCGCCCTTGGCAAAGGCCTCTACGGCATCGGGTGTGCGGTGGGCCGACAGGGCATTGACTTCAAAAGGAATGGCGTTGTCGTTGAGCCATTTCATAGCTTTCTCCATGACGGGCATGTCGCTCGTGGAGCCCATGATGATACTTACTAATGGTTTCATTTCTATCATTGTTTTAATTGTCTCTTTCAATAAATAATGGGTGTGAAGAACATGACGTAGCCCACGAAGGCTCCCGTGAGAAAGCCCAGCACAACCTGGGAGAGCGTGTGCTGGCGCAGTATCATGCGGCTCGTACCCACGAGTCCGGCCAGCAGCAGAATGAGGCAGAGCCACCACATGGGATTGAAGTCGAAGATGAACGACAGGGCCGAGAGCGCGCCGAAGAAGCCGCCGATGGCTGCCGTGTGGGTGCTGATCTTCCACCAGATGTTGATGATGGCACAAACAATCTGGATGCAGAGCGCTGCCACGACGATGGAACCCATGAAGGCGGGCATGTGGAACATGTTCATCACATAGAAGCAGAGAAAATAGCAGATGATACTTATAATATAAGGTATCATGCGCCGCTCCCTCACGCCCAGTTCTCTCGACGTCCATCCCTGATAGTTGCGATAGACGTGGATGAGCAGCGTAGGCAGCAGAATGGTCATGGCATAGATCAATGTCAGGACAATGAGCTTATAGCCCAAGTCGAGAATGCTGAGATAGCTGAAGATAAACAGCGCCACCATCGCCACCAGGGGCAGATAGAACGGCGTGAAAATCATGCTCAGCACGCGTGCCGTAAGGATAATGTTCTTTTCTTTCATAGACAGGTTTACTTTCTCAGTCGAGCCACGGGGATGCCCATCTGTTCGCGGTATTTGGAAATCGTACGGCGCGCCACCTGGTAGCCTTTTGCCGCCATGCGGTCCATCAGCTCCGTGTCGTTGAAGGGCTTGGTCTTGTCTTCGTGGTCGATGATATCTTTCAATGCTAGTTTCAGTTTCTTCGTGACGAGTTCCTCACCATTGTCGGCCTTGAAGCCATTGGTGAAGAAAAACCTGAGCGGGAATATTCCCCAGCGTGTCTGGGCGTATTTCTGGTTGCTCACGCGCGAAACGGTGGAGATATCGAGTCCCGTTTTCTCGGCAATATCCTTCAGTTTCATGGGTCGCAGCTCCGTTTCATCGCCATCTTGGAAGTATTTTTTCTGCCATTCGATGATGGCTTTCATCGTCACGTAGAGCGTGTGGCGGCGCTCCTTCATGGCCTCGATGAAGCTGTTGGCATGGTCCACCTTCTCCTTGGCATAGAGCAGCGCTTCCTTGTCGCTGCGGCTCATGGTCTTCTTGCTGTTGCGGTAGGTGTCGACCATCTGCGCGAAGGAGTCGCTGACCTTCAGACTGGGGATGTCGCCATAGTTGATGGAGAACGTCACGCGGCCATCATCGTCGGTGTTGACGATGAAGTCGGGCGTCACCTGCTGCATATTTCTGCCCTCGGTCTCTCCCATCGACGACCCAGGTTTCGGATTGAGCTTGTACAATTCTCGCTGAAGGGCCTGGCTTTGGACATCGGTGAGTTTCAGCTGTTCATTGATTTTATCCCAGCGCTTGTGGGTGAATTCTTTGAAATAATTGGTGATCACCTCCCTCATCAATGCCCGCATATATCCCTTTGGCTTGCGCTCAATCTGTAGCAGCAGGCATTCCTGCAGCGACCGTGCGCCAATGCCGGCGGGGTCGAACTGTTGCAACCGGTGGAGCATCTTTTCAAGGGTGGGCGTGTCGACATCGATATTCTGATAGATGGCCAGTTCGTCGGAGATAGTGTCCAAATCCTTTCTCAGGAGCCCGTCGTCGTCGAGCGATCCGATGAGATACTCCATCACGTCGTGCTCCTTCTGTGAGAGGGGCTCCATGTCGAGTTGCTCCTTCAGTTTGTCGTAGAACGAAGTCGTGTCGCCATAGACCATTTCCTCATAGTCGGCGTTGTCGTTGTTGTTGTAATGGTAGACTTCAGGCATATCGTCGTCGCTTCCCATGTCGCTGAGCGCCTGGTCGAGAGCGTCCTCGCGCTCAGAGCGCTCATCGCGTTCTTCCTCGGTCTCGCCCTCAGTGTCGTTCTCGCCACCGCCGTCGTCGGTGTCGAATCCCTCATTGCCCTCGTCGGCATCATAGTCCTTCTCCAGGGCGGGATTGTGTCGTCCATCTCGGCTTTCACGTTGTCTTCAAGCTTGTTGATGGGCATCTCGAGAAGTTTGACATTGAGGAGCTGCTGCTGGGTGAGTCGTAATTGCTGGGTCTGTTGTTGTGTTTGGGTTTGAATTAATTTTTGAGCCACGACGTTTGATTATTTAAAATAGTATTTCATCTGTTCGGCCTGTCCCTCGAGTTCCTGAGGCTCAAGGTTGGCATACTCATTCCATATCTTACTGCAAGGCGCGACAAGTTTGTTATCCATTTCGGGAACATAATTCAGATAGGGGTCGCAACAAAGAAAAGTGCGCAGTACATCAACGACAAGTGACGGCTCTATCTTCATGAGCGCAGCCAGCTCAACAATCTCGGGCGTATCCTCAACCATGGTGTTGGGCGTCAGACGGAAGTACAGATCGAGAATGATGATGAGCATCAGGGGCGTCAGACGCGGGTCGGCTTCCAAGGGCTTGAAAGTCCGTTCCCATTTAACGCCTACTTCCACACCATTATAGAATGCGTCGCCCATACCGAAACCTCTCATGCTGCGCAGGGTGCTGACCATGCGGGCGAGTTTTTTCGGTCTATGGGCATACTTGTCCCATAGCGTCTGGAGTTTCCTGTCATCGATATGCCTCAGGCGCATCATCTGCCGATAGATGTACGAGGGCTCAATGTGCAGCTCCAGGCTAAGGTCTACAAGTTGGCGCGAGTAAAGGTGTTTCACGCCTTCCGGCTTAGTTTTGAAAAGCTGGATGATGTAAAGCCAGTATTCATCTTGCCAATAAGGATGTCCAAGCATATCCTTGCTTTTTTTGCAAAGATAATGCAAAAAGGGCGAAGAACAAAATAAAGTTGTTTGTTTTTTTCGGTGTTAGGGCGAGCGGTGGCGAATAGCCTATCACGAAAAGAGTTATCCACAATTTATTATTATCTTATTATTTCTTTTTTTTAAATAGAAAATAAATATGAGTATGATGATGTTTTGTGGATAAGTTGATATCTTCTTCCTCGATTGTCTTATATTTTCCAATCCACGCTTATCACTTGGTTATCCAACCCTGCGAGGGATATCTTCTTGATGAGATACAACGATTTACGGCGTTATCCACAGTCTTATGAAGTGTGTGGATAAGTAAAAGTTGATAATTGTTGATAAGTGTGGATTGTTGATAACGCTGGGAAAAGCGTTTCATAACGTATGGATTATCCACAGCTCCAGGCTGTCGGGTTGGGGGCTGTGGAAAAGCCCTATTTTATCAACAGCGTTTTCCACAAGGTTATCCACAGTTTTCAACGGGTTATGGGGAGGGGGGCTTTCTAGAATTTCTAGGGATTCTGGATTTTCTAGAGACTCTAGATTTTCTAGAAATAAAAAAGCTGAATCGCCAACTGGCGATTCAGCTTTTTAAGTTGTCCCAGGCGGATTCGAACCACCGCTGACAGAACCAAAAACTGTAGTGCTACCATTACACCATAGGACAATTATCGGTGTGCAAAGGTAATAAATTTATGTTCAATAACCAAATTTTTTTTGTCTTTTGTGTTTCCGGCTATTTAAAAGACGGCTTTATCCACTTTTTCCCCACTCGGCTAATCGAAGAGACTTGATTAAAAAAAAATAGTCCCATGCGTCTGCACGGGACTATTATGAAGGGATATATCGTTATCTCCAGTTTATTTCACGGTGATGAGATAATAGTTTTTCTTTCCACGCTGCACGAGCAGGTATTTGCCGTCGATGAGGTCTTCGCTGGTCACGGGACGGTCGAAGGCAGTCAGCTTCTCCTTGTTGAGGCTCACGCCATTGCCCTTCACCAGCTTGCGCATCTCGCTCTTGCTGGGGAAGATTTCCCAACCCTCGCGGCAGAATACGTCTACGGCAGGCTGTCCGAGCTGATCCTTGGCGAGATCGTAGTGGGGCACGTCCTTGAACACATCGTTGAGCGTTGCCTCGTCGAGTTTGGCCAGACTGTCCTTGGTGGCCTTACCGAAGAGGATGTTGCTGGCAGCGATGGCCATGTCGAGATCTTCCTTGCCATGCACCATGGTGGTCACCTCCTCAGCCAGACGGCGCTGCAGGGTGCGGCGGCCGGGATCCTGACGATGCTCCTCGATGAGTCCGTCGATGGTCTCCTTGTCGAGGTCGGTGAATATCTTGATATAGCGCTCTGCGTCGGCATCAGTCACGTTGAGCCAGAACTGATAGAAGGCATAGGGAGTGGTGCGGTTGCGGTCGAGCCATACATTGCCGCTCTCGGTCTTGCCGAACTTCTTGCCGTCGGCCTTAGTGATGAGCGGGCAGGTGAGGCAGAAGGCCTCGGCATCGTTGCCCAGCGTGCGGCGGATGAGTTCTGTGCCGGTTGTCATGTTGCCCCACTGGTCGTTGCCGCCAAGCTGCAGGCGCACGCCGTAGTGCTGATACTGATAGAGGAAGTCGTAGCCCTGCAGAAGCTGATAGGTGAACTCGGTGAATGAGAGTCCGTCGCGGGCCTCACCGTTGAGTCGCTTCTGCACGCTGTCCTTTGCCATCATGTAGTTCACGGTGATGTGCTTGCCGATGTCGCGCACGAAGTCGAGGAAGCGATAGTCCTTCATCCAGTCGTAGTTGTTGACCAGCTCGGCCTTGTTGGGCTCAGTTCCGTCGAAGTCGAGGAAGCGGCTCACCTGTTTCTTGATGGCCTCCTGATTGTGATAGAGCGTGTCCTGGTCGAGCAGGTTGCGCTCCTGACTCTTGCCCGAGGGGTCGCCAATCATTCCCGTAGCACCGCCCACGAGCAGATAAGGCTTGTGGCCGCAGCGCTGGAAGTGGCGCAGCATCATGATGCCACAGAGGTGGCCGATATGGAGTGAGTCGGCTGTGGGGTCGGTACCCAGATAGCCCGAAGTGAGATGGCTCTGAAGATATTCTTCCGTACCGGGCATGATCTGTGCGAGCATGCCACGCCATTTGAGTTCTTCTACGAAATTCTTCATTATCTTATAGTCTTTGATTTTATTAGATGTAACGATTATGGCACCGGATCGTAGCCGCTTCCGCCCCAGGGATTGCAGCGCAGGATGCGCCAGATGGCAAGTGCCAGACCCTTGATGGGACCATACTTGAGCAGTGCCTGACGGGCGTATTCCGAACAGGTGGGCGTGAATCTGCACGACGGGGGCGTATAGGGCGTGATGAACTTCTGATAGAACATGATGGGAAGCACGAGCGCCCAGGTCAACGGCAGACAGATGATGTACAGCACCTGTCCCAGCTTGCTGCGATGAGGTTTCTCCGTTGGCTGACTCATAACCGCTCTCCTATCCTGCGGAGCATCTTCTCCACTTTGCTTTTCACCTCATTGCTGGAATGGAGGTTGTTGTCGAGCCAGATGAAAGCCACGTCGAGCGTCAGGTTGCGCTCTGTGAGCAGTTCGGTCAGCGGCTGTTTGCTCATCCTGAAAGCCTCGCGCACCTGCCGTTTCACGCGGTTGCGCTTCACGGCGCGCTTGAAGCTTTTTTTTGGCACGCTGACGAGCATCTGCAGTGTCTGCTCGTCGGCGAACCGCTTGCGTTCAACGTAGACCACCCTAAGCGGGAACACGGTCATGCTCCTGTGGGAACTGCTGTTGAACAGCTCCTCGATGGCGGTGCGGCTGCACAGCCTCTCGTCTTTGCTCAGGGTGTTGGCTGGCATTGGATACAATTAGATGGATTACTTGTTCTGCTCTTTCAGATAGGCCTTCAGCGCAGAGGTCATCGACGGATACTGCTGCGACGGAGCCTGGAGGTCGAGATGGAGTCCTTCGGCTTCCACAGCCTTAGCGGTGGCGGGACCGAAAGCGGCAATCTTGATGTTGCCCTGCTCGAAGTCGGGGAAGTTCTTCTTCAAGGCCTTCACGCCAGTGGGGCTGAAGAACACAATCATATCGAAGTCGAAGTTCTTCTTCTGCTCGTCGGTGAAGTCGTTGCTCACGGTGGTGTACATCACGCATTCCTTGTGGTGCAGCTTCTTGCTGTCGAGGAGCTTTGCGATGCTGTCGTTGTGGACGCTGCTCAGCGGCACGAGGTATTTCTCATCCTTGTGCTTCACCATCTGGGGCAGCACGTCGTCGATCTTGCCCGTTGTGCCGAAGAATATCTTGCGCTTGCGATACTGAACGTACTTCTGAATGTATAAAGCGATGGTCTCGATGACACAGAAATACTTCATGTCTTCAGGAATGGTGATACGCATTTCCTTGGCCAGTTTGAAATAGTTGTCAATAGCGTGGCGGGAAGTGAATACCACTGCGGTATAGTCGAGCAGGTTGATGCGCTGCTGGCGGAATTCCTTTGCAGAGAGCCCCTCTACCTTAAAGAAGGGATGGAAGACACACTCTACGCCAAATTCCTTTTCAATGTCATAATACGGCGACTTGTCGCTTGCCGGTTGAGGCTGCGAAATGAGTATTTTCTTT
>ONYS01000130.1 GCA_900322095.1 uncultured Prevotella sp. | reverse complement strand
GGATGGATAACCACATGGAAAGGCAAGAAAAGAGAGTAACTCACATCCTTGGATTACTATATCTCCAACACCTACATACGCATCTTTAAGGCCATGGGCCTTAGATTTCCGTTGTTGTAGAGCTCTTGCAATCGACAGCCCGGAGTTATATCACCATGAAGTTAGGATATTACATGGTCAGAATCTTTCTCAGCAATGCTTTAGCAGCTTAGGTATTCGCCCCACTTTCTCATTGCGCTGGCTATGGCTTGGTCCATGTTGTAGTACTGGTATTCAGCGAGTCGTCCGCCAAAGATGATGTCGGGTTCTTGGTCAGCGAGTATCTTGTATTTGGCATAGAGACTGTTGTTAGTCTGGTCGTTTACAGGGTAGTATGGCTCGGCTCCCGGGGTATATGGCTGTGAGTATTCACGTGTGATAACAGTGAGTGGTGTGGCTTTGGTCTATGACGAGGCATTTGTAGCATGTGTCGGTGGCGAGCCGTGCGAAAGTGGCGCCGAAGAGCCCGGATCCTACAATAATGTAGTCATATGGTTTACTCTTTTTTATTTAGTAACAGAGAATATCATTGAGGGAGTATAAAAGTACGGAAAGAAGAGGGTGTACCAAAATTGGGGAACTTCCGGACTTCTCTACTTCTCCAATTTTGAGCCCCCTCTTTTACGATTCTTACTCACAGAAAAGGTCGGGACATGTCCCTCTTTTCTGGCAAGATCCAGTAAAGTGTTTTGTGGTTCTGCTGTTCGGGAACTTGTAGTATGAGTAGGTAAAGCTGCATATACTGCCTTCCTGTTTCCCCTTGCAGGCTCCAATCTGTCCCGGGACGGTATCACTGCAATTTCCTCGCTTTGAAGCTCTATATTGTGTCTTATCTTTCTTTCATTAGTCATTCTATAGTCACTATTTATTGTGGTTTGCGAGTACTATTTCTACAACTTACCTTATTATTTTTTAGGGTTATGGTTGAATCTCCAAGCGATGGTCAGCATACCGTAGCGTGGCAGGCTGTTATGCCATGACTCTGTGCGGCCTTGTCCGTTGACAGTGTACTGCGTGGTGGATAGTTGGTGCAGGATGTCAAAGCCCTGGAGTTTTGCTACGAGTCTGCCTTTGATGAACGAGCGTGATAGCTGCGTGTTCCATACCCAGTCGGTGGTGTTCATCTCTGACTGCTGCCAGCCTCGGCGCGCGAACATCGTCATGTCCGTAGTGACTTGAAGCTTCCAAGGAAGTCTCAGCACAGCGTTGAATCCGATGTTATAGTCTCCGGCATGTATATTCTCGAAACCATCCCGACGGCTGTGTATAAAGTTGAAGTTGCCTGCGGCATGCAGAGTGAATTCATAGCTGTCATTAGGGCGGAAATTGAGTTTCATCTCATCCCCTATTTTATAATTGCCCACGATGCTGCGTTCCTGGTCCGCCAAGTCAACATTGTGGACATATTTTGCTGTCAGCTGGTTGTTGACAGTCCATTGCTGCATGCTGTCAAGAGGCATCGAGTAGTCAAGCCGGAAGTCCGTGTCCCAGTTGCCGTTGACGCTCTGCGGCTTGGTTGTAGTTATACCTGTGGTATGGTCGTAAGTCAGGGCATATGCCACGGCATTGTCTCGTTTATGATATTCAAAGCCGGCGGTCAGCATACGTTGGTTTCCCCAGCTACGCTTCAGTGATAGCGAGGCGTTGTAGTCATGCGTGTTCTTCAATTCAGGATTGCCAAGGGAGATATGCAGGGGATTGGAATCGTCACAGTAGTCCACCATCGTTGTGAGGTCCGGAAAACTGGAACTTATGCCGGCGTTTATTTCCCATCCCATATCAGAGATGTTGCCCTTCAATGTGAGCGACGGCTCGAAGAAGAGGGCATTGCGTGAGACTTGGTGCATACCCTGGCGGTAGTAGTACAGTTTGCTGTGCGCAAGTCGCAAGGGTAGATTCAAAACATATTCGTTGAAAGGTTTGCTTATTTCCCCACGTGAAATATGCAATTTAAAACGATGAGAGTTGTCATACTGGCGATATCTATAGCTGTTAGACTGGTCAAGGACATCAACCAAAGCCTCACGCGCTGAAGGGAGGATGTCGAACCAGGTGCTGTCCATTCCCGCAAGTCTGTCAAGCCTGTAGAGCATGTTGTCAGCCTTGTTGTACCTGTATCTATATTCATATTCTGGGGCAATGGTCTTGTCTGGCCATGTGATGGAATAGTTTACATTTGCCTTGAGGTTCCACTGCTGTCCGCCTTTGTGCAGATAGTTGTCACGGTAGTCACGCATGGCGGAGCCGTCGGCAGAGGTCATCCCTTCGTATCTCGTGTCGAGCAGAGAAAAGTCCTCTGTCTTGATGCGTTCATAGTCAGCCGATAAGTCCCACCTGAGGTAATCGGAGATGAAAGCTCTGCCCCCGTTATGGCTGACCGTGAGATTATATTGTCTGGCATGGCTTGAGGATTTGGCGAGCATGCTGTTCTGTAATGTAGTGTCGGAAGTCTCGGTAATGCCGTCGCCCCAGCCTTTGTTGTCAGCGTATGAAAAGTTCACGTCACCAAAGAGATAGTACCCCTTGTTAAGTTTCTGCCATACGAAACTGTTCTTGGAATTAAACAGTGTGTTTTTTGCGGTTTGCTGGCTTTCATTCCGCTGGAATGAGTCTCCGTCAGGCAGGAAGGTCTGTGTACTTGTCCTCGACGTGTTGTCAGCGTCAGTGTGTGAATAGGTGTTGTCGGAAGCTATCCATGAGTGTTCATCACCGAGTAAGTGGAGGTATGAGAGTCCGTAAATCTGATTTTTCAACAGTCCCGACGGAACATCCTGTGGAGACCATTCCCCGTCAAGCCTTGCCCGTTGGTTGTCGTTGACATTGTTGATGTTACCGATAACAGCAAGCCGTTCCATGTCACTGAACTTCATGCCAAACAGCTTGCCCGTGAAGCGGTTGTCGGTGCCGCCGCCCGCTTCCATGTTACCCATATACCCGGTAGAATATTCCTTCTTCAAACGGACATCCATGACCAGCGACATGTCATGCATATCCTTGCCTGCCAACATGGACAAAGTTCCAGCTTTCTTATACACTTTTATCTTGTTGACGGTATATGCCGGCAGATTTTCCAGGGCTATCTTTGGATTGCCTGAGAAGAAATCCCTACCGTTGACGAGCAGGCTCTGCACGTACTCACCATTGACGAATATCCGCCCGTCCTTTGTAAGTTTTGCGCCAGGCAAACGGCTTACCAGTGCGTCCAGCATACTCCCCTCTGCAAGGTTGAAAGCATCTGCATTATAAACGATGGTGTCGCCCTTCATCACCATCTTGACCTTTGTTGCCTTTACCTTCACCTCAGGCAATTCGTATGAAGCCTTTGACAACCTTATCTCTTTAGGGAAAAGATTTACCTCACGGTTGCTCCTCAGCCTTGTCTCTGTATATCCGGTATCATAGCCGTCTTTCACCACTTTTATGATATACCTTCCCACCTTGCGTATCTGGAATTGGTATTGACCAGTAAAGTAACCAGCCTCTGCTGGCAATGTCCTTACGGTGTCCACGACAATGCTGTCTGCGGTCATGAGCATGCACAAAGCGTCGGGCACACCCTTACCTGTCATGTTGTCCCGGACCCATCCCTGCACTGTATGCGTATATTCTTTGGACTGAATCCGCAATGGAAACAATGCCATGGATACCCAGACAACGGCAACGGCAAAGCGTAAGTATCTCTTTTGATTAGACATAACGAAACTGTATATAGTTAGAATATTCTGTGAACAATCAACAGGATTAAAATTATTCGAGACTGCTGGTCTCTGTAATTCTCCTTTGTAAAGTCCATTCAAGCGTTTATCTTAGGGGGGATAACCTTGCTTTGACATTTGTTCTCTATGCACTAGTGTATACCCCATAGGCCATTCAGTCATCTTTTTCGTCACATTAATATTAGATGTCAGTGACTCAACAATAATGATATTACATTGAATTGCTTTTAGGATAATGCACCACAGCCAATAAATTTTCCAAGCGAATGAGAGTATCAATACGTATGGGAATTATAAATGTGGTATCATATAATGATATATCGGTAGCCATATTTATCAATTATAATAGTAACTTTAATAAAAACCTGTTTGAATGTTTTTAGGATTATGATTAAAACGCCAACTGATGGTGAGCATGGCATAGCGCGGTATGCTGTTATGCCAGGTCTCCGTGCGCCCTTGCCCGTTGACTGTGTACTGCGTGGTGGAGAGCTCGTGCAGAAGGTCGAAGCCCTGCACCTTGGTTACAAGCTTGCCCTTGAAGAAGCTGCGTGAGAGTTGTGCGTTCCACACCCAGTCGGTAGTGTTCATTTCTGATTGCTGCCAGCCACGGCGGGCGAACATCGTCATGTCGGTGGAGAACTGCAACTTCCAGGGAAGGTTGAACACGGTGTTAAAGCCGATGTTATAGTCGCCCGCGTTGATGTTTTCGAAGCCGTCACGATGGCTGCGGATGATGTTGTAGGTGCCACCGCCATGAATGGTGAATGTGTAGTTGGAGTTGGGCCGGTAGTTAAACTTCAAGTTGCCACCCATGCGGTAGTTGTTGACGATACTGCGCTCGGGGGAGTTAGGAGTTAGGAGATAGGAGTTAGGAGTTTCATGCGATTCGAAAGATGTTGCCAAATCTACATTATGGTTGTATCCGAATGTCAGTTCGTTGTCAGTCGTGAACTTGTCGTCCTTTCCGAAGGCACGGGTGAAGCCAATCGCGCCGTTGGCGTCCCAGTTGCCATTGACGCTCATGGGCTGCATGGTGGAGATGCCCGTATTCTTGTCGAAGGAGAGTCCGTAGGCAACAGCGTTGTCGGTCTTGTGCCAGCCTGCCGAGAAGCGCAGCACGCTCTGGTGCTCGCCCTTGAACGACAGGCTGCCGTCTGCGTTGTAGCGGTGGATGTTCTTTAAATTTGGATTGCCAAGGCGGATATAAAGTGGATCGCTGTCGTCACGGTAGTCGATCATCGTTGTCAGGTCAGGGAAGTCCGACTTCATCTCTGCCGTAAGATTCCAGTCCGCCTTATCGCCCCAGTGGTTCAACCTGATGTTCGGTTCGAAGAACAATGAGTGTTTCGATACTCCGTGCATACCAAGGCGGTAGTAGTGCAGGTTGGAGTTGACATAGCGCAGGGGCAAGTTGACCAGCACCTCGGCATGCAGGAGTCGCCAGTTGCCACGGTTATAGTAGATGTTGAACGTATGCTCGTTCCTATACTCGCGGAAATAGTAACTGTTGTTGCCATCCAAAACAGCGTTCAAAGCTTCCCTTGCTGAAGGTAGCAAGTCGATACGGCTGCTGTCCCTGCTGGCAATTTTGTCCAACCTATACAGCATATTGTGCGTCTTGTTGTACGTATAAGAGTATGTGTACTCAGACCTAATATTGAAACCCTTGAACAGTATGTCATAACTCGCACTTGTTGAAATGTTGAAATCCTGGTGCGGCGCGTCAAGGTAGTTGTCACGATAGTCGCGTGCCAACACGTCGTCAGTATACTGCATGTCGTTGAGGGAGAATGACTTCTGTTTCAGTCTGTTGTATTTGGCATCGATACCGAAGCGTATCATGTCCACGGCAAAGACACGGAAAGCGTGTTCCGACTTCAGACTTGCGTTGAAGTCCTTTATGTCGCTGCTGCTCTCAGTTATCATGTGGTTGAGAACGGAGGCAGAGTCAGACGTAATGGTGTTGCTGTTGCCCCAACCCTTCGTATGCTGGTAGGACAGTTTCAACCAGTCGAAAGTATAAAACCCCGGCACGGTCCATGAGAGCGATAGGTTGCCCTCCCCTCTGTCAGAGCTGTTCGTCATTTTCGAGACGGCATTGTTGAACGTATCGCCGCCGGGGAGGAAGGTCTGCCGGCTCTCGCGTGTCTCATCGTCGGCGTTGGTGTGCGTATATATAGTGCTTGCGCTGAACCACTTGTCGCCGAAATTTCCTCCGAAGAATTTTGTGTAGCCTATGCCGGCGGACTTCGTCGCGAGCAATCCATCAGGCATATCCTGTGGATTCCACTCGCCATTCAGATCGGGTACCTCGTTCTCGTTGAGGTTGTTCATATTGGCAAAAGCCATCAGACGTGAGGTCTCTGTAAAGTTTAGTCCGAAACCGTGTAGCCGGTAACGGTCGCCTAAGCCTTGCCGCCCGAGAACAGGGAGCGAGCCACCTGCGTCGATGTTGCCCATGTAGCCTTGTGCATACTCCTTCTTCAGCCGCACGTCCATCACGTACTGCTTGTCACCCATGTCGCGCCCCATCATCTCCGATGCCTGTCCCGCCTTGTCGTACACCTTAATTTTGTTCACCGTGTAGGCAGGGAGGTTTTGGAGGGCAAGTTGTGCGTTGCCGTTGAAGAAGTCATGACCGTTGACAAGCAGGCTCTCCACGAAGCGCCCGTTGACGTAAATCTGTCCGTCCTTGGTCAGTTTCGTACCGGGCAGTTCCTTGATAAGTGCGTCGAGCATGCTGCCCTCGGCGAGGTTGAAGGCGTCGGCGTTGTAGACGATAGTGTCGCCGTGCATGACCATCTTCACCTTCGTAGCCTTGACGGTCACCTCCGGCAGGTTCTGCCACGCCCTCGCCATCTGTATCGTTTGCAGGCCAATCTTCTGCTCACGGTTGCTGACAAGCTTGAAGTTGACGTACGCCGTCTCGTAGCCCGGCGCCTCCGCCTTTATGATGTACTTGCCCACCTTGCTGACACCCGGCTCAAAACTGTACGACCCGAACGTGCGGCTCGTGTAGATGTTGGTGTCTATCCTCGCCGTCTGCGAGGCAATGACCACGCTGTCGACTGTCATCAGTGTCACCTTCGCAGCGATGCCGTTGCCCGTGATATTGTCGGTTACAGTACCATAAACTGTATGACCCGTCTCCCTGGCAAAGCCTGGATTGGCCACCACGAAAAACAACATCAGAATTTTATAACAGAGATTGTTCATTGCGCGTCTATTTTAAGCTTCTGTCATTTTCTATTAAAAACTCTATCAAATTCAGAAAATCTTTCCGTATAGATTTGCAACATCTATCAAGAAATAATATATCTTAAATCCCTAACACTATAAATGTCGGGCATCTCATATCCATTGATAAATATCGTGGGTGTACCAATTATCTCCATCTTTTCGCAAAAATCATACATTGAACTTGCATTAGCTATATTCCAAGCATTATCTGCGGCTTTTACTGGGTGACGTTCCTTGAATACCTTCGCATCCTTGTATGCAGGTATTCTTCTAGGACGATTGCAACCGTTTAAAATATTACTACCGGCATATGATATCGTCACCTGTGAGTTAGCACAAACAAAAGCTTTCATTTCAAATGGCGCAAGCGATATCAATAACACAATAATGATTGCTTTCCGTAAAATTTTCATAAGATGGCAACTATTTAAAGCCTTTGTTATCGGTTTGCGAGATGTTTGCTGCAAAATTAGGAATTTTGGGATTATGTACAAAAGAAAATGCAGTCCAATGTATCCTAAAAATATCTTTTTTTTTCGTTGGTTTTTATAACTCGTTGTATAATAGGTGCTTATTAAAAATTACCAAACATGGCATTCATAACTTTTAATTTCTTTTTATCAACAACTTGGGATGAGTTGGGATGAAAATAATACTTCAATGACTTCCTGGATTATAAATAGAAGCATACGACAAAAAGAATAGCAACCTCAAAAAAGAGTTAGATCGACAACAGGATGCGCTACAGGACAAGGAAGCAATCCTCGATGAAACACAGGAAAGATTACGTGAGGTCACTGACCAGATCGAAAAACTCAGGAAAAAGGTAACGGAGCAGGAGCGGATCCTTGCAGAGAAGATAGAACAGAACCGCAGCTTAATGAGGCTCATGCACAAGGCTGAACTTGAAAGCAGTGCAGAGGACATTGTCAACACCGTGCGCGAAACCTCTAGGGGTAAGCACAAAATGGATACCAGGGAATGGAACATGCTCATACAGGCCACCGACGAACTGTACCCTGACTTTAAAGACGCTCTCACCGAAAAACTCGGACATATTGACGAAAATGAGCTTCATGTGTGCTAC
>ONYS01000187.1 GCA_900322095.1 uncultured Prevotella sp. | reverse complement strand
GTCCTTGATGTTGCGCCCGGGGGCTTCGGCCATGACATTGTAGTCGGGGAAGCTCGACATGTTCATGTAGCTCAGTGCGGTGCCGTTGTAGATCTTGTGACCGAAGGCGCCGTTCATTTGCAGCGAGATGTCGAAGTCCTTATAGCGCAACGAGATGTTGGAGCCGAGTGTCACTTTGGGCGTGGCCTGTCCGGCCACGTAGCGGTCGCCGCCGTCCTCGATGTTCACGGCACCGTTGTGGTCGAGGTCGGCGATGGCATAGCTGTAGCTGCCGTCGGCGTTACGGGTCAGTCCGGTGCAGTGGGGCAGATAGAACACGCCCAATGGCTGGCCCACGATCTGGTAGACGATGTTGTTGTCGCCACCGTGGAATCCAGCGCCGTTGAGGCTGCCGATGGCTGTATATTCCGATGCCGTCATGTAGGTGCCGTTGTAGTCGCCCGAAAGCGAGAGCAGCCTTGTGCGTTGCCAGGCCACGTTGACGTTGATGTTGAGTTCCATGTCGCGCTTTTGGATGGGGGTGATTCCCATGCCGAGCTCAAAGCCCGAGTTGCTCATCTTGCCGATGTTGGCCAAGAGCTTGTTGTAGGGATAGGGGGGTGTGGGCACATCGTACTCGTAGAGCATGTCGTGGGTTCTCGACGTATAATATTCGGCCCTCATCACGATGCGGTTGCCCATTAGGCCGAGGTCCACGCCGAGGTTGAATGTCGACCGGGTTTCCCATTTCAGGTCGGGATTGTAGTTGCGTGTCATGCCCATTGTCACTGTTGGTGAGCCGTTATAGTTCACGACGCCGACGGCGCTCATCAGATTCCTGGTGTAGTAGGAGGTCACGGCGTCGAGGTTGCCCGTGAGCCCGTAGCCGGTGCGTAGCTTGAGCATGGTCAACCAGCGGCCCGCTTTGCCGGTCAAAATGTTGGCCGACCGGAGGTCTTTCAGTATGTCCCACGTCAGCGAGACAGAGGGGAACAGTCCCCAACGGTTGTCGCGCCCGACCATGTTGCTGCCGTCGTCGCGCAGGGTGAGGGCAATGGCATACCGGTCGAGCAGGGTATAGTTGAGGCTCGCCATTACGGAGGCCAGTGCCGGATCGCTATATTCGGAGCCGGTGCCTCCATAGGGTCGGATGCTGCCCGCGCTGAGATTGTGGTAGCTCACGTCGTTGTCGGTGAATCCCTTCACGGTGGTCCAGAATCCGTCGCGTTTTGTCTTTTGGTATTCGCCCATGAGTGTCATCTGGAACTCATGGATTCCGGCTTTGCGGCTGAAGGTGAGCATGGCGTTGGCCAGCCAGTCGTCGGTCTTCATGTTGCCCCGGTAGGCCTGCCCCTGTCCCCAGACCCATGTGGGACAGAACTGGGCGTTCTCGGTATTGCTGTAGCTGTAGCTGCCGAAGAGGGTCAGGTGGAGGCTGTTGTGGGCAGTGAAGCTGGGCCGGAACAGTTGGCCCAAGTTGAAGTCAAAGCGCAAGTGGGTGTTGAAGTTCTGCGTCTTCTCGTTGTTGCGCTCGTTGATAAGGGCTCCAGGAGGATTGATCTGGCTGGCTGTGGAGTTCTTTTGCCAGTTGTCGCCCTGTGTCGGACCGTAGCAGAAGGTCGGATTTTGCGTAGCCGCTGAGTAGAATAGTTTTTGCTCGTCGAAGATGCCATGCGTGCTCGATGTGCTGCCAAAGGCGCCAAGGTCTACCTTCAGAAAATCGTTGAAGGCCATTTGTGTCAGGTCGTACTTGGCGACGAAATTTACGTAGTCGTTGATCTTGATGACGGTATTGTGGTCCATTACGCCCACCGACGCCCGATAGTTACTCTTGTCGCTGCCGCCGGAGAAGGCGATGTGATGGTTTTGGACAAATCCCGTTCTGGATATTTCTTTTTGGAAGTCGGTGCTGTAGCCACCGTCGTTGTAGTCGACCCCCAACTCCCGCGCCAAACTGACATAGCCAGGCGCATCCAACATCTTCACCCGCTTATAGGCAGCGTCGAAACCGATGTTGCCGTCGTAGGAGATGTGGAACTGTCCGCCGTGACCGTGCTTGGTCTTCACGTCGATGACGCCCGACGCTCCTCGAGAGCCGTATTGGGCAGTCTCGGCAGCATTCTTGAGAATGGTGAAACTCTCGATATCAGCAGGATAGATGGTCGACAGCGTGGAGAGGTCGGAGTTAACACCGTCGATGATGACGAGTGGGTCGTTGCCGCCGGTGAGCGACGTGGTGCCACGCACACGTACGCTGGAAAGCATGGCCATCCGGTCGGCACCGTTTGAGGCCACGTTGACGCCGGCCGCCTGACCGCTCAGAGCGTTGAGGGCGTTGTTGACCAGTCCCTTATTCATACGGCTTTCGGTCACGATATCTATGGAACCTAAATGCAGTGAGTCGCTCTCTATATGCGAACTCACCTGCGCTTGCAGGGGGGCGCAGACAAATAGGGCCAACCATTCGGTGATCTGTAGTCTTTTATGCATCGCTTCTCTATGTTTAAGTGGTGAGGTTATCTTTGTATACGAGCAAATTTAGATAAAATAAAGTAAAATCCCAAGCAAAGGATTAGATTTTTTCTAGAGGCTCTAGATATTCTAGATTTTCTAGAGGCTCTAGATTCTCTAGAATTTCTGGAGATCCTAGGAGCTAGCGGCTCCCTACGAGCTTACTTTTCAGCGCGGAAATCTCTGCCTTCAGGCTGGCTACCTCCTTTTTCAGCATTGCATTCTCGGCTTTGAGCGCTTCCATCTGCTGGTCTTGCTGCTGGCGATAGCCCGTGCGGCTGGCATACATGCGCTCTTTGATGCCTCCATGCTCTACAAACTCCTTTTGTAGACGGTCCAGGTAGCTGCACATCATCCGGTCCACAATATGGCAGAGCGTGATGGCTGTGTTGCAAAACTCTTCATCTGTCCATCTGTTTACAAAAGGTTTGTAGTCGGAATAGCTGTTGTGCTTCCGACAGAATGCCAACAAGGGCGAATAGCGGGGATGAGGTTGGGTCCAAAGCGTCAGGCCACGTGTGTTGAGGTAATCCTCATAGTCCTGCCGAAGCTCCTGCAAACTACTGCGGGCCACGTTGAGCAGACGAAGTTCCATCTCTGTAGACGTTTTGCCGTCCTCGGAGCCTTCCACAATGTTCTGCTTTCCCGACCGTGCTGCCTGCACCATCTGGTCTACAGTACGGTCGCCATGGGCCGGCAAGAAACGGTTGCAGAATACGAAGGTCATCTGGTATGTCGCGTCCGATTTCTGGTAGAGGTAGAGTTGCTTCCACATTGTCACAGCCCGCAGCACTTCGGGCTTGGCATTCTTTTCGGATGGAGAATTAGGTTGGTTCATAGGCCTGATGTTTAAAAATCATTCTTTCAATAGAATGACTAAGCAAAGATAAATATTATTATTACCCCAGTTCGGGATAATTTACACTGTCTTTTGATTTTATGATTAGGCATGACGTCCCCACCCACGCCATGGGCATAGGCCTTGATTTCGGTTGGAAG
>ONYS01000128.1 GCA_900322095.1 uncultured Prevotella sp. | reverse complement strand
ACGACAGCTACGAGCTCACGCTCCACGGTGGCGGTACCTATTCGTATATCCACGGCCGTCGCGAGGGCTTCGACGACATCCACGCCGGAGACTACAACGCCGGCGTCAACGCCACAGTCAGCCTGCCCTGGCACTTCCAACTCACCACTGACATGATGATGTTCGCCCGCCGCGGCTATCAGCAGCATGAGATGAACACCACCGACTGGGTGTGGAATGCGCAGCTTACGCGCTCGTTCGCCAAGGGCCATCTGCTCGCCAAGCTCCAGGGTTTCGACATCTTGCACGAGCTCTCCACCACGAGCTATGCCGTTGATGCTCAGGGCCGCACCGAGACCTGGCACAACTCCATTCCCCGCTACGTGATGCTCTCGCTCACGTGGCGCTTCAACTATAATCCAAAGAAGATTCAGACAGGTTTCTATGAATGATGAAACATTTGTGTGACTGTGTACAATAGTATTCTGATCTTGTCAATCAAAGAAAAAGCATTAAACGCAATCTGAAATGGATGATTTGACTTTTATACTCCCCGTTAGGATAGAATCCATCATACGGCTTGAAAATTTTCTTGCCGTGTTGCAATTCTTACGTTCAACGAAGTCCAAGATTATTGTCATTGAAGCGGACAATTATACCAAGGATCTGCTCAGACCTTTTTTGCCAAAGTCCCATTCTATAAAGTATATTTATGCACCGGATGATGACCCGGTGTTTTTCAGGACTCACTTCATCAACATGGCATTGCAGGAAGTAGACACGGATATCGTGTCCGTGTGGGATGCTGATGTAGTAGTTGACAAGAAGCAGCTCCTAGCTTCATGCGAGGCCATTCGTTCCGGGCAATGTGATTTCTCATTCCCCTACAATGGAACGTTCTTGAATACAGATATGACATTCCGGCAGGAATACTTGCGGCATCATGACATCAGAGTACTCTTGAAATTCAGAAACTATCTTAACATTCTCTACGGAAATAAATTCGTAGGTGGGGGATTTCTCATCGACGCAGAGAAATACAAGTCCTCGGGCGGTGAGAATGAAAACTTCTACGGCTGGGGACCCGAGGACGGAGAAAGAGTCCAACGTTGGGAGTCACTCGGCTATCGCATCCATAGGTCGGAAGGTCCGATGTTTCATCTGTGTCACCCGAGGGACATCAATGGTGGTCCCCGCACAAAACTGTATCAGGACTTGTGCTTCCTGCAAATCAATAATTCATTGTATAAATCAAGTAATGAGGTCATTCAATACAAAGACAAATATGAACAAGACAGACAACCTTCCTTCTGAGTCAGAGTTGCTGGCTCTCTTGAAAAAGCAATATGATGAGCTTGAGGACGGGCTGGTCTACGGCAAAGCAGGGCTGACCATCTATTATGCCTGCCTGAGTGAAAAGGACCCAACGTACAAGACTATCTACAACAAACTAATCAATGACATGTTGTCGAAAGTGAGCGACAGGACTCCTATAGAGTTTCCAAGAGGTCTTCTGGGCATAGCTTTCGCCTTGGATGTCATCATGCATTATTTCAAGCCAGGCAATCCGGACAATGTGTTGGACGATTTGGATGCTGTCATCTACAAAAGCTTATTCAAAGAAAGCAATAAACAGCCAATAGACATGAACCTGGCAGTGGAGGCTCTGTTTTATTTCTCCTTACACCTGAAATTGGGGATTAGAAGCAAGGTGAAGCATAGAATATATGCAGACAAGGCCATGCGGCTTCTGAATGTCATTAACTTTTCACTGCCCGTTAATTACTTTCAAGAGGCCATACCTTATAACATTTTCAACCGGAGTTTCTTCCTCTTGTATGCAATAGGGAGTCTTTATGAGCAGGGAATCGGGCAGCAACGTATTGAGCACATCTGCACGGATCTGTCTTTTCCACTGGCATCCGCCATGCCGCTCATGCAATTCAACAAACTAGGAAGGCTGTTTTCGATGACCCGACTCATCTCGTTGGGATGCACCAAAGAACAGCATTGGAAAGACCAGTGCAGACTGTTGCGCAGTAGTCTTTCCTTAGAAAAGCTCTTTAATGAAGAACTTGGCGGCAAACAGCTTGGTCTGTCGGATGGCTTGACAGGTGCTATGCTCCTGATGGCGGGAACGAATCATTACAGTGAAAGACCCTTGTTTGACTTGCCATGGGATTACTATAAAAAGAAGATCTGTCAATATACTATACTCACGACCATGGCTGACAAGGAAGTTCCTTTCTATCAACATGGCTTGAATTGGCTTTGGGGAATGAAGATGGCATTGGCTCTCGAAACAAGAAAAGAACCTTTTAGGTTTTAACAGAATATTTATTATCTAACAAATTAATCAAGGATTATGAAGAAATTCAAATTCAATCCGTCAGACCTCGGAGAGGTGCTGACCCGTGAGGAACTCAAGATGGTGTATGGAGGATCCCGCCACAAATCTTTCAAATGCTCTCAAGCAACGACCTGTAGATCTGGCAAGACTGTCAGTTGCGTTGGGTATAGTTATTGTGGTTACATAATGTCTGGTAGTCAAGTGGCCGGGGTCGTATGTGACGGCTACGAGCATAACTGCTAGAATTATAATCTCCAACTTTTTAAAGTTGGGGGCATTCACATCTGAAATTACATCATCTTATCCCACTAAATGCTCATGCGTAAAAATCTACTCATTCTGTTGTTGCTTTTGGTTTCCTCCTGCATGTGGGGCCAGCACTCCCCTTCGGTTAGGGGCTACGTTTGGGACTACTTCAATGAAAAGCCCTTGGTCGGTGCCAAGGTCGTGCTTTGGCAAGGGGACTCTCTGGCGATAGACTCAGTCGTCACAGACAGCAAGGCACCTGGGGAGTACAATTTTATCATCAATAAGATGGGGCAATATTCTGTCACTGCCAGTTTGAAAAACTATGAGGGAGAGAAGGAACATTTCTCATGGACAAGCTGGAGGATCGGCGGAATCATGGGCCCCACCATTATGATGTATCGCAAGAGTCACGAACTAGGTGAGGTGGTGGTCAAAGCTACAAAGGTGAAGTTCGTCGTCCGTGGTGACACGCTGGTCTATAATGCCGATGCTTTCAATCTGGCTGAGGGCAGTTCGCTCAAAACCTTGATTAAGAAGTTGCCGGGGGTAGAGCTCAAGGATGGCGGACGCATCTTTGTCAACGGCCGTTATGTGCAGAGTCTGCTCATTAACGGATCTTCGCTCTTCAGTGACAAGCCCGACATTCTGCTTGATAACCTGCCCGCCTTTACTGTTCACCGCGTCAAGGTCTACAACAAGCGGGGGCTCGCCTCCATAGCCACTGGCAGAAATATGAACGATAGTACCTTCGTGATGGATGTGCAGTTGAAAAAGAAATATGAGACAGGGTATCTCGGGAGCCTCGCGGCCGGAGGTGGCACTGACCACCGCTACAAGTTGAACGGATTCAGTATGGCGCGTTCTAAAGTAAAGTCTCTTATGGCATTCGGCAATTTGAACAATCTGACTGACCTCTCCAATGGAGACAACGATGATTCTCGTCCTGATCTCGACATGGGACTGACCACCGTCAAGAAAGGTGGCATCTCTTATCATTCTGCATTTGGACAGCACTCAGAATACACCGGCGACGTTGTTCTGTCGCACCAGAACAATACCATGGAGACTCGGACGAGCAGAGAGACTTTCCTTTCCTCGGGCAGTACCACCGGATTGAGTAACAACATGGATTTATCCAAATCCACCGACGTGGAGTCGCATCACAAGCTCAATCTCTTCATCAATAATGGATATCTGTCAGAGGATTTGTCTTTCTCTTATAGCAACAGCCATCAAAATGGTCACTCGGACGCAACCACCTACTCAGTCGATGAGTTGACCAACCAACGCAGCTCAGCCTTCAGGTCACATGCGCCGCAGATCAGTGTAAATTCCTATCTCAATATGGGCAGGGCACTCTTCGCAGCGGACATGCTTTTCTTCAATTTCCATTTCAGTTACGACCATATGGCAGAAGATCGTTTCACCCTTGATGATGTGCGTTATGTCACGGGCGGAGGAAGGGACTACCGCAACAACTATCTCTCTGCCAGTTCCTGGCAGAGAGTGTTCAACGGCACGCTCATCTATCGGTTCCAATTGTGGCGTTACGTCATCAACGCTGGTGTCGGGCTATCATGGAATGATGAAAACGCCGGCAACTATCTCTACCGTCTTGACCGAATGAAAGACAGAGATAGTCTATATTTCGATCTTTTACCGTCGGCTGCAGACGCGCTGGCCAGGGTCCGCGATGAGGTCAATAGCTATCATTACCGCAAAAGTGAGAGACAACAGAACTACTCCATTCAATTTTCAGGCCGAGAACCGTCGTTGGGTAATCTCGAGTGGATGGTGACTTTGCCGGTGACAGTCACCGACCATCATATTAACTATCAACGACAGGAAAAATGGAAATTCAACCGGAAACCAGCCTTCTTCAATCCCTCCTTGCAGGTGCATCGTCAGAAAGCCGACTCCACGGGTAATGTTTTCTGGATGCTACAGACCGGCATGTCATCTGATTTGCTACCCCTTGAGGAAATGGTTGACTATCGTGACGACTCGGACCCGCTATCCATCAAAATGGGGAATCCCGATCTGAAGAACACCCACCGATATCAGGTGGAATTTCAGTACAACCATTCGGTCACCAACAAGAACTTCAACCTGAATCTCGGCTTCCATCAGACGGATAATGCCATGGCCTACGCGCTGACTTTCGACCAGCGGACGGGCGTGTCTACCTTACGGCCAGTTAGTGTAAACGGCAATTGGGACACAGACCTCATACTGGGCTTCTCGCGGCCTATAGATCGTGCAGGAAAGTTGTCCGTCGACAACGAGCTATCTGGCAGTTATCAGCACAATGTCGATATGGCCACCACATCCACGAGTATGGAGAGTATGCGCAGCATCGTGCACAACTGGCAGTTGAAGGATGAACTGGAACTCGATTTCCGGCCGAACGACAACTATGAGATCGCATTTCATGGAGGCGGCACCTATTCCTATATTCACGGCCGTCGTGAAGGCTTCTCCGACATCCATGCAGGTGACTACAATATAGGTCTTGACGCAACTGTTGACCTTCCTTGGCATTTCCAACTCTCGACCGATCTGACCATGTTTGCCCGCCGAGGCTATCAGCAGGACGAGATGAACACCACCGACTGGGTTTGGAATGCCGAACTCATCCGCTCGTTCATCCATGGCAAACTGCTCGCTAAGTTGAAGGCCTTCGACATCCTGCACGAGCTCTCTACCACGAGTTATGCCGTCAATGCCCAGGGCCGCACCGAGACCTGGCACAACTCTATACCCCGCTACCTAATGTTCTCTCTGTCGTGGAAGTTCAATATTAGTCCTAAGAAAAATGATTAAACAATATCAGATATGGAAGATTTGACTTTTATACTTCCCGTAAGGATAGAATCCATTATACGGCTTGAAAATTTTCTTGCCGTGTTGCAATTCTTACGTTCAACGAAGTCCAAGATTATTGTCATTGAAGCGGACAATTATACCAAGGATGTGAAAAAGCGCCCGAATCTCTTGTGATAACAATAAAAGGAATGTATTGTAACAACTGTATGAAGCAACCTATCTATTGGCCGATGTGGTCCATGATCGCACTCTTCGTAGCCTTCAATCTCTTTCCACAGATATGTCGTGCCAAGGTCATCGACCATACTGTGCAGGGACAGGTCGCAGACGCCATCACAGGTGATGGCCTTGATAGTGCCCGCGTCATTTTAATGACCTCTGACAGTATTCCCCTCGACACTACACAGTCGTTGCCGAAAATTGCCGGACGATTTATGGGGCACTATCAATTTTCAATTCAGAAAGTCGGATGGTACGTTATCAAGGCCGAGCGCAAAGGCTATGACGACGGTTATCTGAGAATCAGGTTGCGCAGCAATCGCGAGCAGAGCATTTCCCATTGCGATATCCGATTGAACAAGACCATCCACGTGCTGCCTGAAGTGTTGGTGAAGGCCACAAAGATCAAGATGGTGATGCACGGCGACACAATCGTCTACAATGCCGATGCTTTCAATTTGGCTGAAGGCTCCATGCTCGATGCCCTCGTAGCCAGACTGCCCGGCGTGAAACTCACGAGAGAAGGACTGATTTTCGTTGACGGTCATCCTGTGAAAGAACTGTTCATCAACGGCCGCAACTTTTTCGACGGTGTTCCCAAGACCGCACTGCAAAACCTGCCGGCTTATACCGTGAACAAGATTAAGGTCTACAACAAGGAAGGCAAGGCTTCACAGCTGATGGGAAGGGACATGGGCGACAAGTACACCGTGATGGACGTAAGACTGAAGAAAGAATACAACAACTTGTACATTTTCAACAACGAGACGGGCGTGGGCTCAGACGGCCGTTATTTAGGTCGGATGTTTGACATGAAGCATTCAGATGCGGAGGAATACGGCGTCATCGCCAATGCCAACAACGTGAATCGCGAGAACCTGAGCGTGAGCAATGATGAATGGAAACCGATGTACCATGCAGAAGGCCGGCGGGACGTGAAAACAGCGACGGCTCTCTACACCCGTTTTCATGACCAGAATAATTCTAATCTTGGCGGACGGGCAACGGTGACCCATGCAAATGCAGACAACGAAACGCACACCACGGCCCAGACGTTTCTGCCCGGAGGTGACTCGTTTAGCCAAAGCTCCGCAAAGAGCAAGGTGAAGAACACAGAATTGGACCTGAAAGGATATTGGAGTCAGAATAAGAAAACTTATTATCTGGACACGAACCTGGATTTAGGTTTCAACAATGGCTTCGGCAATAACCGTCAGCGGTCCACCGTCTATAATCTGATGCAGACTTTGAATGAAGACCGATACGACAGTCAGTCACACGACCACTCGCTGAATGTCGATTTCTCTCATGAGGGTTACCTCCGGTTGGTGGCCGACATGATTAGGTGGAACGTCGGCTTGCAGCACAGCCATCGTCGCTATCGGTCTTTCGACCTGCGCAACCTGAGTTATGCTGACGGCACCACGCCCGGATATCTTCGCAACCGATATCTCAACCGAACGGACAACCATCTGCAACTCAATGCCGGGACCAGCTATTCGTATACCCTTTACGATAAAGGTTATATACAACTGGGTTATGACTTCCGTTTTGCCAAAGACAAGAAGGACAACCCGCTCTATATTCTCGACTGGCCTGCTGATGGCGACAGCACACGCTATAACCTGTTGCCCTCCACCGCTGAAGCCTTGAGCCAGATGATGGACTCGAACAACAGTTACCGCTACACTCAGCAGAAACGCGAGCATCAATGGCAACTCACCTATAATGTGCCCTTGGCTCCGGCGTGTGACCTGAAACTCTCGCTGCCGTTGCGCTGGCTCAGTCAGAACCTCTTCTATCATCGTCAACAATACAGCAAGGTGTCACGCTCCCGATTGCTCTTCGAACCGAGCATCAGGTTTATGCAGCAACGAGCCTGGTGGATAGAGGCAAGGGCAGGCATGAGTTCTACCTCGATGCCAAGGAAAAGAAGTATGTTGATGAGTGTGGTGCTGCCAACTTCTTCGGCATCAAGAACAACACCTACGTCACCCCGAAGAGC
>ONYS01000127.1 GCA_900322095.1 uncultured Prevotella sp. | reverse complement strand
GTCGGCTTGGGCACAAGACATCATCGTCAGCGGTACAGTCAAGGATGCTACTGGTGAGCCCATCATCGGTGTGTCCGTCATCCAGAAAGGTACATCCAATGGTGCCGTCACCGACCTCGACGGCCACTTCTCGTTCAAGGCGCCACAGGGCTCCCCACTGGTAGTCTCCTATATTGGTTATGCTACGCAGGAACTGAAAGCCGGCAGCAACATGACCATCGAGCTCAAGGAGAACACCAAACAACTCAATGAAGTAGTTGTCACTGGCTACACCTCTGAGAAGAAAGCCGATCTGACCGGATCTGTGGCTGTCGTGAAGATGAAAGACATCGCAGACGTGCCTACAGGCAACGTGCTGCAGAGCCTTAACGGACGTGTGGCCGGTGTGAACATCACCACCGACGGTACGCCGGGCGGCAACAACACAAGCACGCTCGTACGTGGTACCACCACCATCAACAACTCATCACCTCTGTATGTCATCGACGGTGTGATGACGCGTGATGGTGTCGGCTCCATCCTCTCCAGCAATGACGTGGAGAGCATTCAGGTGCTGAAGGATGCGTCCTCAGCTGCTATCTATGGTGCGCAGGCTGCCAACGGTGTCATCATCATCACCACCAAACGCGCTAAGAAAGGCGAGACAAAGGTAGACTTCAACGCTTCGCTGACACTCCAGCAGTTCGTCAACAACTACGACTTGCTCGACGCCAACCAATGGGGCGAGGTATACTGGCAGGCTTACAAGAATACCTACGGCGTGCACCCCAATTCGCTCATCTACGGCAATGGCGACAAACCGGTGCTCAATACCACTACTCCTTATTTTACAGGTGCAAAGGGTCAGACCTACACCGCCACCAACACCAACTGGCTCGACCTGATGTACAAGACGGCTCTGATGCAGGACTACTCCGTGACACTGAGCCGCGCCACCGATAAGGGTGCTACCTCTCTGTCAGTCAACTGGATCGACCAGGACGGTATGCTGAAGAACACTGACTACCAGCGCATCAACACTCGTCTGACCACCGACTATAGTTCCTCAACAACAAATTGCGCATCGGTGAGAGCGTGGCCATCAACTACTGGACACAGCACCAGGCTCAGGGCGGCATTGAGGAACAGCTCATCGCACAGCACCCGGCAGAGCCTGCCTACGACTCGATGGGCGGATACGGCGGCGGTTATATCGACGTGCTCAATGATAAGCCCAATCCACTGCGACTGCAGGAAAATCAGAAGAACAACAAGCACCAGTACTGGCGCATCTTCGGAAATGCTTACTTAGAGATTGAGCCCATCAAGAACCTGGTGTTCCGCAGCAACGTCGGCGTGAACTACTACAATGAGTTCAGCAAAACTTTCGTGCCGTCTTGGACCGAGAGCAGCCGTTCTGTTACAGTCAACGAACTGGACACCTATCACTATCACAGCGTCAACTGGGTGTGGACCAACACCTTAAATTATAATATCGACCTGGGCGAACACCATATCGGCGCTTTGCTGGGTTACGAGGCTAAGAAAATCACCTCTGAGGACTTGGGCGGCTACGGCCAAGGACTCGTCTCCGAGGCTGTGGACTACCGCTACCTCAACGCCGTGACGAGCCTGGCCAAGGTGCGTGGCATCGGCAGTAACTACTCAATGGACTCCCAGTTCATGAAGCTTAACTACTCTTATGCCTCCAAGTATCTGCTGGCCTTCACGCTCCGTCGTGATGCCTCTTCCCGCTTCGGACACGAAAGCAACTCAGGTGTCTTCCCCTCTGTCTCCGCCGGTTGGCGTATCTCTTCCGAGAAATTCATGGAGAAGACCCACAAGTGGCTCGACGATCTGAAGCTGCGCGCCAGCTGGGGTCTCAATGGTAACGACGAGATTGACAACGAGGCCACCTACACCAAGTACCTCGTCTCACTCTCCAATGCCAGCTACAACCTCAACGGCGACAACCAGCATTTGGCTTCAGGTGCCTCCAAGACCCATACGGGCAACCCTGACTTGAAGTGGGAGCAGACCGAGCAAATCAACTTCGGTCTCGACGCTACGCTGCTCAACCAACGCCTCACAGCCACACTCGACTACTTCTACAAGAAGACGACTAATATGCTCTTTGAACCTCCTTACGCAGGTGTGCTCGGTGAGGGTGGCTACTCTTGGCAGAACTGCATCGACATGGACAACAGCGGTTTTGAAATGACGCTCGGATGGAGAGACCGTCTGCACAACGGCATCAGCTATAACGTCGACTTCAACGGCTCATTCTACACCAACGAGATCAAGAAACTGCCAGAGTCTATCTACTACACCTTCGGCGGTGGTATGCCCGGACATAGCATCGTGGGCCATCCCTTCGGCTCTTGGATGGGTTACAAGACCGACGGCGTGTTCCACACACAGGCCGAGGTCGACGAGTACAAGAAGAAATATGACGTACAGATTGGTGCTCCCGGCGTAGGCCGCATCAAGTACCTCGATGTCAACGGCGATGGAAAGATCAATACCGCCGATCAGACATGGCTCGGCTGCGACCGTCCAAAGTTCACGTTTGGCGTGAACCTCGGCGCCTCCTGGAAGGGCTTCGATCTGGGTCTGTTCTTCAACGGCATGGTGCGCGACGCTTGGAACAACTCGAAGTATTATACCGACCTCTTCCAAACATGGAGCGGCAACCACTCAACCCGTCTGCTCGACGCCATGAACGCATGGACAGAATATGAGAAGACCGGAACCTACAACTGTAAGACTCCTGCGCTGACTGCCATCGACAGCAACAACGAGGCTCGCAGCTCAGACTTCTACATCGAGAACGGCAACTTCATCAAGCTTAAGACTGCCACACTGGGCTATACGCTTCCACAGTCTCTGCTCTCAAAGGCAGGCCTGCGTGCCCTGCGCGTCTACTTCCAGATGCAAAACGTCTTCACTATTACCAACTACACCGGAGCCGATCCTGAGGGACTGGGCTATACCTATCCGCAGCCTCGCACCTTCACATTCGGATTAACTCTCGGTCTGTAAGCCATCAATCCTCATAAAACCAAACAGTCATGAAAATTAAGAATATAGTTGTTCTCTTCGCAGTGGGCCTTCTGGCCGCCAGCTGCAATGAAGACAGTTTCCTCGACAACCAGCCCCAAGGTACCCTCACAGACGAGGTCATCCAGCAAGGCAAGCAGGTCAGCCTGCTGACCAACGCCGCATATTCGGCTCTGATGGGTCCCAACCCGCAGGACTGGAGCGTATGGATCTACCCGGTCACCAACTGGAGCTACGGTAGTGTGCGCGCTGACGACGCCTACAAAGGTGGCGGCGGCACAGGCGACGTAAGCGACATCCACCGCATGGAGATAGAGGACCTCGACGCCACAAACGGCAACGTCGACAGCAAATGGTATCATCTCTACACCAGCGTGCAGCGTTGCAACAGCGCACTGCGTATGCTCAACAGCATGACCGACGACCAGCTCTCAGACCGCCAGGTGCAGATCGCCGAGATGAAGGTGCTCAGAGCTCACTTCTACTTCGAGCTCAGCCGTCTGTTCAATCACATCGTCTACTTCGACGAAAACTATACAGGCAACATCAGTGCGCTGTCCAACACGGAATTCACCCGCGATCAAATCCTCGGCAAGATTGCCGACGACTTAGAGGCTGCCGCCAAGGTGCTTCCCGAGACACAGCCCGAAGTGGGACGTATCAACAAGTACATCGCCACGGCCTACGCTGCCAAGGTGAACCTCTACCGTGCCTACAAGCAGGATGAGCAGACCCACAAGGTGGTGAGCATCGACAAGGCCCTGCTGCAGAAAGTGGTTGACGAATGCGACGTGCTCATCAACAGCGGCAAGTATGCCCTGCTCGACAACTTTCAGGATCTGGACAAAGTGTCTACAGGCGACAATAGCAAGGAGGCAGTCTTCCAAGTGCAGTACTCCATGGACGACGGTAGTAACTCTGCCGGACGTGTCGACTGGTCCAATCTGCTCAACGCACCGCAAGGCCCCTACTCCGGTGACGGTTTCTTCCTGCCGAGCCAGGACCTCATCGACTCCTACCAGACCGATGACAACGGACTGCCCGAGTTCGACACGTACTACAAGCAGCACTTCGACGAGTGGAACGCCTCTGAAGGTAAGAGCGACTTCACTACTCACAATGTCGACCCGCGTGTGGACTTCGTCGTCGGCCGCCCAGATGTCACATGGAAGACCTATAAAGATACACCGTGCAAGAACACATGGGTAAGAGACCAGGCCACCTACGGCCAGCACTGTACAAAGCGCTTCTTCGTCTCACCAGAGAGCGACGAGATGTTCAAGGGATGGCCTTGGGGTGCCAGTGCGCTGAACTGGAACATCATCCGCTATGCCGACATCCTGCTGTGGAAGGCTGAGGCACTCATCGAGATGAACCAGAACCTCGACATGGCCCGTCAGCTCATCAACCAGGTGCGCCACCGTGCAGCCAACAAAGCTTACTGGGTGAAAGACTTCAACGACAACACAAAATACGCGGCCAACTACAAGATAGCCGAATATCCTGCCGCCGGATGGACACAGGACTACGCCCGCAAGGCTCTGCGCTACGAGACACGACTGGAAACCGCTATGGAGGGTGAACGCTTCTTCGACCTCGTCAGATGGGGTATCGCCGCCGAGACGATGAACGCCTACTACGACCGTGAGAAGTCACAGCGCAGCTATTACAACAATGCACATTTCACCGCCGGTAAGAACGAGTACCTGCCGATTTCCGTCACGCAGTACAACCTTTCCAACGGTGCTTACACACAGAATCCTGGTTACGCAAGCTTTAAATAAACACATGACCGCTCATGAAAAAGATATGCCTCACAATTTGTCTGTTGGCCTTGACGCTCGGTCAGGCTACAGCACAGTCATCCCCTTCGGTGCAACAGCAGACATCTGCTCGTCTCAACACGCTCTCACCGCAGTTTCTCTCCGGCACGCATGCCATGCTGCGCGTTACACCTGAGAAGCGCTATCTCCTGCTGCCCGTAGAAGAAAAAGAGAGCGAGTCGAAGATACGCGTCATCAAGGACGGTCACGCCGATGCGAGCTTCGACATCCGACTGGCCACAGGCAAGGCCGACTACTTCGTGCCACTCGACCTCAGCCGTTATGGCAAAGGCGAACTGCTGCTTGACTTAGTGTTCACGGGCAACTACCGCACGGTGGGAAACATCGAGGATTACAGTTGTTGGAAACTGATGAAGCAGAGCGACACCTTCGACACCACCAACCGTGAGCAGTGGAGGCCACAATACCACCACACACCCGCGTGGGGATGGATGAACGATCCTAATGGCATGTTCTATAAAGATGGCGTGTGGCACCTGTATTTCCAGTACAATCCCTACGGCTCCATGTGGGGTAACATGACGTGGGGGCACTCGGTCAGCCGCGACCTCATCCACTGGACCCATGAGCCGGAAGCCGTACTGCCCGATGCCCTTGGCACGGTGTTCAGCGGTTCGGCCATCGTCGACAGCACCGGCTCGGCAGAATTTGGCAAGAATGCCGTCGTGGCCATGTACACCTCGGCACGGGAGAACCAGACGCAGAGCCTCGCCTACAGCAACGACGGAGGCAAGACCTTCACTAAATACGAAGGCAATCCGGTGCTTACGGCCAAAGAACCCGACTTCCGCGATCCTAAGATGCTATGGAACGACGACACGCAAGAGTGGAACCTTGTCATGGCCACAGGTCAGAAGATGAACTTCTACTCCTCGAAAGACTTGAAGAACTGGAAGTTCGAGAGCAGCTTCGGTGAAGGCTATGGCTGTCACAAAGGCGTATGGGAGTGTCCCGACTTGATGAAGATGGACAATGGCAAGTGGGTGCTTGTGTGCAACATCAACCCTGGAGGCCCCTACGGTGGTTCAGCTACTCAGTACTTTGTAGGTCAGTGGGACGGACATAAGTTCACCTGTGAGAGCAAGCCTGAAACGACAAAGTGGATGGACTACGGCAAGGATCACTACGCCACCGTCACGTTCAGCAATGCTCCCGACGGCCGCCATGTGGCGCTGCCTTGGATGAGCAACTGGCAGTATGCGGCAGTGGTGCCGACGTTGCAATACCGCTCGGGCAATGGCATTCCCCGCGATCTCGGCATCTTCACCGACGAAGGTGAGGAATACCTCAGCGTGAAGCCATCACCGGAGATCATGAAAGCCTTCAGCAAGAAAGCCTCAAGTTTGGGCGACGCATGCATGATAGAGGTGAGCGGACTGCGCCGTAACGCCACCATCGAACTGTCCAACAGCAAGAACGAGCGTGTGGTCATGCGCTATGATGCCGCTGAGAAGAGTTTCTCCGTCGACCGCATGAAGAGCGGAAAAACCGACTTCAGCGATGTCTTCCCCGCAGTGACGTCAGCCCCCACCCACGGAAAAGTCAGCCGCGTGCTGATCTTCATCGACAAGAGCAGCGTGGAAGTCTTTGACGGCGACGGCAAGTTCGCTCTCACCAATCTCGTCTTCCCCACCAAGCCCTACGACAAGTTGAGCGTGAAAGGCGGTAAGGCTAAGATCTGGAAGATGAAATAAAACCATTGAGAGCATGGGGCTCGTCCCCTGGCTCTATGGTGATCGCTCATACCAAGAATTCGAGAATAAGAGGATTCGCAATTAGGAATTCACTTTTCTCAAATTCTTGAATCGAAGATTAGGCTCAGTTCATTTGGTTTAAATAGATTGTTTTTCAGGGTAACATTCATCTCAGGAAAAGAAGTTCGCTTTCCATTCATGCTGTGTACAAACGAGTAAAGCATCCCCTTCCTGTGGGGATAGTGAGAGCAAAAAGACTTCTTGAGGGTTAGGGAAAGACCTGGGGGTAAGGCAGAGCAATGCTTTGAGCCGCTTTCCCTAACCTTTTTTGCTACTACCTTGCTCCTGTCTCCTCCATTTCTTTGTATTGTATCTAAGGCGGATGGATGATCAGTGTTGGTGTCCTTTATTGAAATAAATGCCTCGTCGGTACTTCTTCTTTTGTTGTATAAAGTGACAAAAAACCGGCTCTGAGAATCGATTCTTTTTGACGAAGACCTACCTTGCTCCATTTTTTGCGAAAATACGAGGATTTTTATAAGTATAAGGAAATCAGGATGTTACGAGCAAACAACTTTTACGATGTGATGAGATCGCCTTTCTCTGGCAAAATTCTCTAGAGAATTTGTTGTCATCACGCTTATTTCTAACGATGAAATAGGCGTGATGAGCGTATGAAATCAGCGTGATGACAAGGTCAAATCAGCGTAGTGACAACATCAAACTGCCTTTTTGTGCTTCAGACGGAGCAAAAATGGGACTAAGAAGCCACCAAGTCCTCTTTTCCTTTCTCTAGAATGAAAGTTGTGACGAACCTACTTTTGTCAAGAGAAATCAAAGCTTGCTGATTTGTATGCGCTGAGCCGCAAACTCCAACCGTCTTTGTGCCACTTCCTTGTCGAGTGGATTCTCGCCTGCTGGTTGTCCTTCGTTGATACCCACAACTTGTGAGAAGCCAGCGTCGAGCAATGCGTCCCGGTCTTCTATGCGTCCACTGGCAAGAACGACAGGTACTCCTGCCTTCTGCGCATGACGCAAGACGATGCTCGGCAACTTGCCCATGAGTGTCTGGGCATCAGACGCGCCCTCGCCCGAGATGACAAGATCTGCATGTTGCAGCATGTCGTCGAAACGATTGCTTCGCAATACCAGTTCAGCGCCACTCTCCATCTGAGCATCCATGAACTGCATGAAGGCATAGCCCAGTCCACCGGCAGCACCGGCGCCGGGTCTTTGGCTCATGTCG
>ONYS01000125.1 GCA_900322095.1 uncultured Prevotella sp. | reverse complement strand
TAGATGATGAACGGTACGGGCTCTTTCACGTGGGTGCGGATCTCTACCGGAGTAGGATGGTCGGGCAGGATGGCGATGCATACTGGCTCGTCCCAAGTGCTTACCTCGTCGAAGATTGGTTTGATGAGTCGCAGGTCGAGGTTCTCGATGGTTTTGAGCTTCAGTTCCAGGTCGCCGTCGTGGCCAGCCTCGTCGCTTGCCTCTACGTGCACATAAACGAAGTCGTCGCCGTCCTTCAGCGCCTGGATAGCTGCTGCTGCCTTTCCCTCGTAGTTGGTGTTGGCAAGACCGGTAGCGCCCTCAACGATGATGTTGCGCAGTCCGGCGTAATGGCCGATGCCTCGTATCAGGTCTACTGCAGAAATCACAGAACCCTTCTTGATTTGCGGATACATCTGCGAGAGGGTGAGCATGTGCGGACGATAACCGCCGCCCCAAGGCCAGATGATGTTTGCCATGCGCTCGCCACGCTCCTTGCGCGCTACGTTGAAAGGATGGCTCTCCAGGATTTCCTGACTCTTCAGAATCAGCTCGTTCAGAAGGTCGGCTGTCTGCTGGGCACTCATGCGATATTCGTCGCTCAGGATACCGCCGTTCTCAGCCACATCCTCGGCAGGAGTCTTGTCGCTGTTGCCGGCAAGAAGAGCCTCGTCAACACCTTCCATCGGTTTCACCAGCAGCGGTTTCCACTCTTCGTTAGGATGATCGTGAGGAGGAGCGCAATCTACATATTTGTTTCCGCCCTTGATGATCAGAAGGTGTCGATACTGGATTCCGGTGATGAATTTCACGATGCCGGGATACTGGCTGGCAAGCTTTTTGTTGAGGTACTTGATGAGCACGTCGGCGTCTTCTGTCTCCAGGTTTCCGCCGTTGTGGGTCACGATGATTCCATTGTTCACGTTGATGATGTTGCAGCGCAGAGCGAAGTCGTTAGGACTCATCTCGTAGCCGATGCTTGCAGCTTCGAGCGGTCCGCGTCCCTCGTAAACCTCGTTCTGGTCGTATCCCATGATAGAACTGTTGGCAACCTCAGATCCAGGATGAAATCCGTCGGGTACGGTTACCAGTCGTCCAGTCTTTCCTTTCTTTGCCAGCAAGTCCATATTAGGTTTGTTGGCGTATTGCAGGAGCGTCTTGCCTCCCAGTCGTTCTACAGCGTGGTCGGCCATACCGTCGCCAAGTATGATAATATGCTTCATAATTGTTATCCTTTCTATCTGATAAGACAATATTAAATATTAGCGATACTCATGATGTTGGCAAACACACCTGCCGCTGTTACGCTGGCACCAGCGCCATAGCCCTGAATCATCATCGGATATTCCTTGTAGCGCTCGGTGGTGAGCAGTACGATGTTGTTGCTTCCCTCCAGGTTGTAGAATGGGTGCTCTGGGCCTACAGCCTGCAGACCAACGCTTGTCTTTCCACCATCGAGGGTGGCAACGAATCGCCATCGTTTGTGCTCCAGGTCGAGAGTTTTGCGCTTGGCCTCGAAGTCAGCATCCAGCTCTGGCAGTTTCTTCCAGAAGTCGTCTATGCTGCCCTTGAAGTAAGAGTCGGGCACGAAGAGGTGCTTCTCCACATCTTCCTGTTCCACTCTGTATCCAGCCTCGCGAGAGAGGATGACGAGTTTTCGTATTACGTCCATTCCGCTGAGGTCGATGCGTGGATCGGGCTCGCTGTAGCCTTTCTCTTTGGCCATACGTACGGTCTCCGAGAATGGTACTACGCCTGAGATGGCGTTGAAGATGAAGTTGAGCGTACCAGAGAGAACAGCCTCAATCTTAAGGATTTTGTCGCCCGAATTGCGCAGGTCGTTGATGGTTCCGATGATAGGCAGACCAGCACCCACGTTGGTTTCGAATCGGAACACCACGCCACGCTGTATGGCGGTTTTCTTCAGTCGCTCGTAGTTTTCGTATTCGCTTGAGGCAGCAATCTTGTTGGCTGCGATGATGCTCACGTTGTGCTCGAGCAGACTCTGGTAGAGGGCAGCCACGTCCTTGCTGGCAGTACAGTCAACGAAGACGCTGTTGAAGATGTTCATGGCGAGTATTGTGTCTCGCAGCACCTCGGGTGTGCTGGGGTCTGAGTTCTTCAGTTCCTCGCGGTAGTTCTCCAGGTCGAGTCCGTCGCGGTTGAAGATGGCGTTCTTGGATGAAGCGATGCCCACCACGTTGAGCTTCAGTTTGCTGCGCTCCATCAGGTCGGCAAACTGGTTCTTGATCTGTTCTATCAGCTTTCCGCCCACGGTTCCCACTCCACAGATGAAGAGGTTGAGCACCTTGTATTCAGAGAGGAAGAAGCTGTCGTGCAGCACGTTGAGTGATTTGCGCAGGAAGTCGCTCTTGACGACAAACGAGATGTTGGTTTCTGAAGCGCCCTGTGCACAGGCGATGACCGAGATTCCGCTTCGTCCGAGAGTTCCGAAGAGTTTACCGGCAATACCTGCCGCATGCTTCATGTTCTCGCCCACGATGGCGATGGTGGCAAGTCCGCATTCTGCGTGCATGGGGAACATGGCTCCGTCGGCAATCTCATTCTGGAATTCCTCGTTGAGCACGCGTACAGCCTCGTCTACGTCCTGCTCGCGCACACCGATAGAGGTAGAGTTCTCTGACGAAGCCTGCGACACCATGAACACGGAGATCCCCTCGTTGGCCAGGGCGGTGAAGATGCGTCGGTTGACACCGATGACACCCACCATCGACAGACCTGTAACGGTGATCAAAGCCGTTCCGTTGATAGACGAAATACCCTTGATGGGTTTCTGGTCGCCGTCAATTTTGTTCTTGATAATGGTGCCTGGGGCATCAGGATTGAAGGTGTTCTTGACCTTGATAGGTATATTTTTTACACAAACTGGGTAGATGGTAGGAGGGTAGATGACCTTTGCTCCAAAGTTGCAAAGCTCCATGGCCTCGATGTAGCTCAGTTCGTTGATGGTATAAGCTGATTTGATGACACGTGGGTCGGCTGTCATGAATCCGTCGACGTCAGTCCATATCTCGAGCACCTCGGCATCGAGTGCAGCGGCGATGATGGCAGCTGTGTAGTCGCTTCCGCCTCGTCCCAGGTTGGTGGTGCGTTCTGTGTGCTTGTCGCGGCTGATGAAGCCGGGCACGAGCGAAATGCGGGGAAGCTCGTCGAAGGTGTCTTTCACCAGTTGGGTGGTCAGTTCGCTGTCGAGGGTGTGCTTTCCACCTATGCGCTCCGTTTTGATAAACTTGCGCGAGTCGAACCACTTGGCGCCACGTATGAGTGTGGCCACAATTTTCGAGCTGAGCCTTTCTCCGTAGCTCACGATGGCATCCTGTGTCTTCTCGCTGAGGTCGTGGATGAGGTAGACGCCGAAGTAGATGCTCTTCAACTGTTCGAAGAGTGAGTCAACCGAAATGAATAAGTTTTCTCTGTCTTTGGTATCTGTGATGATTGTGTCGATCATCTTGTGGTGACGGTCTACCATGGCGTCGAACTCTTCTTTCCATTGTTCGTCGCCTTTGAGGGCAAGCTGTGAGGTTTGCAACAACTTGTCTGTGATTCCTCCGAGGGCGCTCACGACTACTACAACACTCTGTTTCTTGGCCTCATTCTCTACGATGCGTTTTAAGCTGAGGATGCTTTTTACGGAACCAACCGATGTTCCGCCGAATTTTAATACTTTCATTGCTTGTTTATTTTGGTAATGTAATGCCACCCCCGAAACGACCGGGGCCGAGACAAAACTTGGTTGCAAAAGTAAACAATTTCTATCAAACTGCCAAGGATTTGCTCAAAAAAGTTACAATTTGTTTCTGAATCCTTGTTTGCGTGCAGTTTTTTATGGGGGTCGTATGTTGAGTTTTGATGGAAGCGAATCAGTTTGGGGTGTTTATGATTTTTCCGATGACGATTCCTGCTATTGCCATACCGAAGGAAGCGGTGATGTGGCAGAGCGAGCCGTTGATCTGCGCCTTCGTCGAACACCATTCGTGCTCCACTAACTGCTGGTCGCCGGGAGCGTCGTAGACGGCAGTCTCTGTGCCTCTCTCGCCGCTGAGCAATTTGGCCTTGGGGCAGAGGCAGCCTCCCGTGCCGCAGGCTTTGTTCACGCCCAGGTTCTGCATCGGCTTCTCCTCGCTGTATACGCATTGGAACTTGCGGCGTGGGAAGGTCTTGTCCTTCTTGAATTTCTTGCGCAAGGCCCGTGCCAAGGGGTCGCCCTCTATCTTCCAGAACTCAGCCTTCCTGATCATGAAGGGGTCGCAGCGCAGGGCTGCACCCATGGAGGAGACGAAGGTGATGTGTCGGGGCAGGGCTGTGGCACGTAGAATGAGGTCGGCCTTGTCCTTGAGCGAGTCGATGGCGTCGATGATGTAGTCGTATTCCTCCATGTGGAACTCGTCGGCAGTCTTGGCCTCGTAGATTTTCTGATAGGCTGTGATGTTGGCGTCGGGGTTGATTTCGAGAAGGCGTTCGCGTAGTGCGTCGACCTTCACCTGTCCGATGGTGCGGCTTGTGGCCATGAGCTGTCGGTTGCAGTTGGTCACGCAGACGCGGTCGCTGTCCACGATGGTGATGTGGCGCACTCCGCTTCGCACGAGTCCCTCGGCGCACCATGATCCCACACCTCCTATTCCGAAGATGAGCACGCGTGCTGCCTGCAGTTTCTCAAGATTGTCTTTTCCCAAGAGCAGTTCTGTGCGTCGTTGCATTCCTTGCTCCATTCTTGTTATTTTGTCTCCCATCTTTTCTTGAAAATGTGTAATGTGTTGTGTAGAATGCGTTATTTTAATTTGCAAAGGTACAAAATAATCACTCAATTTTTGCAAATGGGGAAGTTAAAGAAATTAAAGAAGTTGTCTTTATTCAGGAGTTAAGGAGTTAAGGAGTTAAAGGAGTTAAGGAGTTAAAGGAGTTAAGACACTACTCCTATAAGCAGCACGCCCTGGTCCTGTGGTGTGATGTACGACACGAGCAGCATCGAGCGTGTGCTTCTCGACATCTACGAGCATGGCGAGAGTGCTTACAGCAACTGATTTTTGTAACATCTGAACCCATCGGCGGGTTGATCGTCGGTAGATATATAGAGAAGGGGTGCATGGTTTCCCCCTGTAGAACTCCTGTAACGACATTGTAGCATTTGTTATGGCCTAATTAAAATCGTTGTAACCTTATTGACACATGATAGCCGTACTTTTGCACCCGGAATTCAACAAAGAATATTTTATAGTCATATTTTAATAAAAAGAAAATGGAAAAGAAAATTTCGGGAAAGCATGGCAACAGAGTTGCTGTGATGAAAGAGAGAATGGCAGCTGTGGTTTTGGCTTCAGCATTATTGTTGGGCGGCGGCTTGACAGCAAAGGCTCAAAACACGGCAGTAACCACCTGCTCGCAGAGTGCGGCGACCGCCATTCAGCAGAATCCTAACTGGAAGGCGAATGCTGCAGAATGGCAGAAGCTGAAGGGCGAAATCACACTCTACATGACCAACGACATGGGTCGCAACGGCTATTACGACCAGAAACCCATTGCCGAACTGATGGGCGAGATGGCCGACGTGGTAGGTCCTGAGTGCGTGATTGCAGCGGGCGACATTCATCATTTCAACGGAGTGGCTTCCACCCAGGACCCATTGTGGCTCACCAATTACGAATGGGTTTACTCTCATCCCGAACTGATGCTCGACTGGTTCGCCGTTTGCGGCAACCATGAGTATCGTGGCAACACACAGGCATTCATGGACTACGGCAAGGTGAGCCGCCGCTGGATGATGAGAGAGAAATATTACACCAAGGTGTTCGACCACAAGGGAACCACCCTTCGCGTGGTGTTTCTCGACACCACTCCTCTCATCGACTCTTACCGCAAGGCCTCTGTCAAATATCCCGATGCCTGCAAGCAGGATGTGGAGGCTCAGCTCGCCTGGCTCGACGAGACCCTGAAGAATGCCAAGGAAGACTGGGTGATTGTAGTGGGCCATCATCCCATCTATGCTTACACCACGAAGAAGGAGAGCGAGCGTCTCGACATGCAGAACCGCCTGTTGCCCGTACTCCATAAATATAATAATGTGGCCATCTACGCCTGCGGACACATCCACAACTTCCAGCACATCCAGAAGAAGGGCGACAACATCGACTACGTGGTCAACTCCTCTTCTTCTCTGGCCCGTCCCGTGAAGCCTACCGATGGTACTGTGTTCTGCAGTTCAGCCGACGGTTTCTCGGTCATTTCAGCCGACAAGAAGCTGCTCCGAATGTCGATGATCGACAAGGACGGAAAAATCATCCACACCATAGAAAAGGTGAAGAAGTAAATTCAAATCAAAAAATCATTATACAGGAAAATTTTATGAATCTCAAGAAAGTATTATTCTCGGCCCTGATGCTGACAGCCACAGGCGCAGCAGTCGCCGTGACAGAACCCGAAACCAATGTCCTGATGGGCGGAGTCATCAGCGGACGTGTTGTCGACGCAGAGCATCAGGCTTTGCCAGGAGCAACCATCATGGTGGAAGATTTGCATACAGGAGTAACAAGCGATGTGAACGGTTTCTACACCCTGCCCAACATGAAGCCCGGAACCTACAAGGTGAAGGTGTCCTACGTGGGCTATTCGCCCAAGACCTACGTCATCAAGCTGGTGGGCAAGAACGTGGAGCGAAACATCATCCTGAGCGAGGGCAACGAACTCAAGGAAGTGGTGGTGAACGGAGCCTTCTACGGTCAGCGCAAGGCCCTGCAGATGCAGAAGGAGAACATGGGTGTGACCAATGTGGTGAGCGCCGACCAGGTGGGCAAGTTCCCCGACTCTAACATCGGCGACGCCCTGAAACGCATCAACGGCATCAACGTGCAGTACGACCAGGGTGAGGCCAGGTTCGGACAGGTGAGAGGCACTTCTGCCGACCTTACCTCTGTGACCGTCAACGGCAACAGAATGCCTTCGGCAGAGGGCGACACCCGCAACGTGCAGCTCGACCTGATTCCTGCCGACATGATTCAGACCATCGAGGTGAACAAGGTGGTGACCTCCGACATGGACGGCGACGCCATCGGAGGCGAAATCAACCTCGTGACCAAAAACACCCCCAGCCACCAGGTGCTCAACTTCAACGTCGGTTCAGGCTACACATGGATCAGCGGCAAACCACAATGGGACCTGGCAGCAACATGGGGCAACCGATTCTTCCAGAACCGACTGGGCATCATGGCCTCTGCCTCTTATCAGTATGCTCCCGGAGGTTCCGACAATACCGAGTTCGAATACGAGGAGAGCGACGACAAGGAGATAGAGCTGAAGGAGGCTCAGGTGCGCCAGTACTACGTCACCCGTGAGCGTCAGAGCTACTCCCTGGCTTTAGACTATAAGTTCAACCCCCTGCACAAGATTTCGTTCAAGGGCATTTACAATCGTCGCAGCGACTGGGAGAACCGTTACCGCATCAGCTACAAGAAGCTGAACAGCAAGGCTTCCAAGCAGAGCGTCGTGTTACAGACCAAGGCGGGCTCGTCCGACCAGAAGAACGCCCGACTGGAGTTGCAGCAGACCATGGACTACACCCTCGACGGAGAGCACCAGCTGGGCAACCTGAAGATGGACTGGGCTGCCAGCTACTCGCGAGCCACCGAGGAGCGACCCCACGAGCGCTATGCTTCCTATAAATATAAATATGGTAAGAGTGAAACCGAGTTCATCGACTTCGGCGACGGCTTCCAGGACGTGGGCGACAAGCAGCCTTACTACGCCAAATCGCTCCCATCACTCGACGACAGCCACTGGATGCTCGACGAGCTCAACAACTCCAACCAGGACATCGTGGAGAACGAGTGGAAGGGACGACTCAACTTCACCCTGCCGCTCTGCAAGGGGCTCTACGGCAACACCCTGAAGTTTGGTGCCAAGTACACCAGCAAGAACAAGAAGCGCACCACCTCATTCTTCGACTACGACCCCGAGGAGGTGCTGGGCGACGACTGGCGCAGCAACACCTCGCTGCAGATTCGCGACGGCTTCATGCC
>ONYS01000123.1 GCA_900322095.1 uncultured Prevotella sp. | reverse complement strand
TACGAACAGGATTGCAACCAGCAAGGTTGAAACAGGAAGGCAACTTAAATTGTAGCATTTTGTATCTTATGTTATGATTTTATAAGTTTGTCGAATCGGTTAAATGGGATGTCTATCTTTGGCTTTCACGAAAAATCTGTTTACTTTTGCACTGTCTATTATCAGAAATATGAAATTGCGTAACTTACTTATTGTCTTATTACTTCTCGGCTGCAGCATTGCTGTTCCGGCCCAAACAAAGAAATCCTCTGGTCATCGGCTCAAGGTCGGTCTTGTACTCGGCGGCGGTGGAGCCAAGGGCGCAGCTGAGGTGGGCGTGCTGAAATACATTGAGAAAGCAGGAATCCCCATCGACTATATCGCCGGCACGAGCATTGGCTCCATCAATGGCGGCCTCTACGCCTGCGGCTATCGCTCGGCCCAACTCGATTCGATGTACCGCTCGCAGGAATGGCTCACGCTCCTTGCCGACCGCAACAAGGACCTGCAGGGCGATGTCATCACGAAGAAAAATGGTGTGACTTATGTTTTCGGCTTTCCTGTAGGCCGTCGGCACAGCGCCATTGCCGATGCATCGGTCGGTGCCATACGTGGCGACAGCGTTGTGGCTCTGCTCTCTCGCATGACGGGCCGCACCGACTCCATCTCGTTCGACGACCTGCCCATTCCTTTCCGTTGCGTGGCCACAGATTATCGCGGGAAGCGCGAAGTGGTGCTGTCCAGCGGTGTGCTGCCCGTTGCCATGCGCGCCAGCATGGCCATTCCCGGTGCCTTCAAGGCCATAGAGATTGATAGCGTCAGTCTGCTCGACGGTGGACTAATCAATAATCTCCCCGTAGACGTCGTGAAGGATATGGGGGCAGATGTCGTGATTGCCGTAGATCTGACGCAGAACAAGCATGAGGGCGAGAAGCGCAAGAAGGCGCCGGCCATGCTGAAGTTGATCAGAAACAATGCCGCGCGACTGGCTGTCTGGGCCATTGAGCGGCCTGACTTGGACAAGTACGAAGCGAACCGCAAGGCGGCTGACGTATATATCAATCCCGACTTGAAAGGCTTCAGTGCTGGCAGCTTCACCGAGAAAGACATCGACGAGATGATTGCGCTGGGCGAGAAGGCTGGTGAGAAGGCCTATCACAAACTGTTGAAGCTGAAGAAGCACATCTATAAATAATGGCGCATGAGATTACGAGCACGGACAATAGAAAAGAAATGTTAGTAAGTAATTGCCTGGAAGGCAATACCTTAGAAACCGGGTACATACATGAGCAAAGCGAATGGATGTGCCCGGATAGGGATAGGTAGTAATCTCTGCCCTTTGGTAGTACCTCCAATTATAGAAGGTAGTGCCTTCCAGGCACGTTCTTCCTTGCATTACTCACCGGGCACACGTCCGCTTCGCTCCCGTGTACCCGGTTACTAAGGTGCTGCCTTCCAGGCAGTTAATCACTTCCGAAAGTTGATTTTATGATCATTCGTGTTTAAGAAATAAGATTTCTGCTGAGTTTTCTTTTTACACGAATGTTCATTAATGGAACACGAATCTTCATTAATGTTTTTAATTTAACGCTCCGCTTCGCGGAAATATCGAATAGTACCGAATAAGGCTGCGTAGCCAAATTATGAATTATGAATTGTGAATTATGAATTAATTTAGCGCTCCGCTTCGCGGAAATACATAATAATGTTTTTTTAACCGCGCAGGCGCGTTTTATTTTTACACGAATATCCACGAATTAACACGAATTTCCATTAATTTCTTATAAAGATTCATAGATGGCCATGAATTTAAAGACTCATTAATGACCATTAATATAACGTGGAAAATCATTTGTGAAAAAATTCGTGGATAATTCATGATCATTCGTGTTTATAAAGAATGTACCCTAAATCATGTTTGTTTTTCTTCCTTGTGCTTATTTTAACGCTTCGCTTCGCGGAATGAAGAATAATACCGAATAAGGCTGTGCAGCCAAATTATGAATTGTTAATTACAACGCTTCATGCCGATTCACTTGGCTGTCTGAAAAGAAATGAGTAACTTTGCAGCCGTAAAGTATTCAGAATAACAACATTACATGAGAGAATTTTTTATTGTAGGCTTGGGAAGCTTCCTCGGTGGCAGCTCGCGCTATGCCGTGTCGCAGGCGATGAAGATGCTGCTTGGCTCCGCCACACCGCTGGGAACCCTTACGGTGAACGTCGTGGGCTGTTTCCTCATCGGTCTTTTATCAGCTTTTAGTGCTGACAGCCGTTGGCTCTCTCCGTCGCTCAGGCTCATCCTGATCACGGGATTCTGTGGCGGATTCACCACGTTCTCAACCTTTATGAACGAGAACGCCGCCATGCTGCGCGGTGGCGACTATGCCCTCTTCGGTGGCTACTTCTGCGCAAGTCTGCTGCTTGGTTTCGCCGCCCTCGTTGGTGGACATTATCTCGTGCGCGTATTATAAAATCATTGTATGCAACAAAATCAATATAAGGTTATCGTGCTCGACCTCGACGGCACGCTGACGAATGACAAGAAAGAGATAACGCCCCGCACGAAAGCTGCCCTCACAGCCGCTATGGAGCAAGGCGTGAGAGTAGTGTTGGCGTCCGGTCGACCCTTCTATGGCATCACGGCGCTTGCCGAAGAGCTCGACCTGAAGCGTTACGGCGGTTTCATCATGGCTTTCAATGGCGGAAAGATTATCGACTGCGCCAGTGGTGAGGTCATCTGCAATCAGAAACTCGACGACCGCACCATCCCCTTGCTCTATAGGGAGGCGAAGGAGAACGCCATGGAAATCCTCACCTATCAAGGTCCGGAGATTGTCACGACGAAGCGCGACAACAAGTACGTGCTCACCGAGGCCTTCATCAACAAGATGCAGGTGCGCCAGCTCGATGACTTCCCCTCAGAGGTGGTGACGCCATTGAACAAGTGTCTCATCGTTGGTGACCCGAAGCCGCTCCACCAGTTGGAGTTGCGTCTCAAGGCCCTGCTGCGGGGAAAGGTTGACGTCTACCGCTCAGCCGGATTCTTTCTGGAGTGTGTGCCGCCGGGCGTAGACAAGAGTCTGTCGCTTCAGATGTTGCTCGACCGCCTGCATCTCACCCGTGAAGAGGTGATTGCCTGTGGCGATGGTTACAACGACATCACGATGATTCGCTTTGCCGGACTGGGTGTCGCTATGGCCAATGCCACGAAAGAAGTGCAGGACGCCGCCGACTACGTCACGTGGTCCAACGAAGAAGACGGCGTGGCACATGTCGTGGAGAAGTTTATGCTGAAAGAGAGATGATTTATTACCACGAATGCTCACGAATGGAAAAAAGAAGAGCGGCACTTCGACGGAGTGCCGCTCTTCTTATATCTATATATGTGTTGCCGCTTTGATATCCGGGAAAGCTACTTGCCAATGAGCTGCGTGAGTTCCTCAAACGTATTGGCGACGGGTATCAGCTCATGGTAGTCACCACGAATCATGCCGTGGGCCTGCAGGTAGTCGAGCAGGGCCACAAGCGGATCCCAGAAGCCATTGACGTTGTAGATGATCACCTGCTTCTGGTGGTAGCCGATGCTGTGGGAGGATGCCACAGAGAACACCTCGTCGAGCGTGCCTACGCCACCCGGCAGCGCCACCATCACGTCGCTCTGCGCCATCATGAGGTCCTTGCGCTGCGAGAGTGAGTCGCAGGGAATGTCTACATCCACGCAGTCGCTGCGGCGGGCTCCCCGCTCCACAATGTTGGGAATGACGCCGATGGTGAGCTGTCCTCCTTGGTGCACCGTCTGTCCGATGCACTCCATCAGACCGCTGTTGGTGCCGCCAAAGACCAGCGTATGGTGATTCTCCACCATCCACTGACCCAGCTGGCGGGCCGCATCGTAATATACGCGGTCGATATTGTTGTTGGCCGAACAGAATACACCTATCTTCATTGCAACAGCCTTTCTGCCATAGCCTTGCCCAGTGCCTCACAGCGCACCACGATGTCGTCGTTGAGTCCCTGTTTCATCTCAACGGGCTCACCCACCGGCTCGAAGTGGATGGCCTGTTCGTTCCATTCTCCAATCTTCTTTACGGCCTTTCCGGCCCAGCTGTAGGAGCCGAACCAGCCGATGAGATGGTTCTTGATGTCGCGGTTGGCCACTTCTTGCAGCAGCACGTCCATCTCGTGGTAGAGGCCGGCGTTGTAGGTGGGCGCACCGACGATGAGACCGCGGAAACGGAAGATGTCGCGCAGGATGAAGGAGTGGTGCTGCGTCGAGACGTTGTACATCACGATGTTCTTCACGCCAGCCTGCGATGCGGCGCGGGCGATATATTCGGCCATGCGCTCCGTGTTGCCATACATCGTACCGTAGCAGATGACGAGTCCGGGCTCAGTCTCATAGCGCGACATGTGGTCGTACATATCCACCACGCGTGCAATTTCCTTGTGCCACACCGGGCCGTGGGTGGAGCAGATGTAGTCGAGCTGCAAGTTGCTCAGCTTCTTCAGCGCGTTCTGCACCGGAGTGCCGTATTTGCCCACGATGTTGCTGTAGTAGCGTATCATCTCCAGCCAGCACCAGTCGGTGTCAATCTCGCAGTCGAGGATACCGCCGTTGAGGGCGCCGAAGCAGCCGAAGGCATCGCCGCTGAAGAGCATGCGGTCGGTGACGTTGTAGGTCATCATCGTCTCGGGCCAGTGAACCATCGGCGTGAGGAAGAACTGCAGCTCATGGTGGCCCAACGAGAGTTTGAAGCCGTTGGTCACCTCGAGCTTGTTGTCGTCGATATGGTAGAAACCATGAAGCATATCGAAAGTCTTCTTGTTGCCCACCACCTTCACGTTGGGATAATACTTGCGCAGCAGCGAGAGCGAACCGCTATGGTCGGGCTCCATGTGGTTGATGACCACATAGTCAATGGGGCGGTCGCCCAAGACCTCGTGCAGCCTTTCGAGAAACTGCATGAAGAAGCCTACTTCCACTGTGTCTATGAGACAAACCTTCTCGTCGTCGATGAGGTATGAATTATAGCTCACGCCATAGGGCAACGGCCAGAGTCCCTCGAAGAGCGACTTGACGCGGTCGTTGACACCCACGTAATAAACCTTGTCTGTAATTTCTATCATATTGCTTGTTATTGGATTTTCATTTTCTCGCCAAATTCCTTTGAAACGTAGTTGCTCACGGTCTTGCAGCACTCGTTGGAGAAGAGCTGAGCCGTGGCGATGAGCTTGTCCCACTGGCTCTCGGTGAGTCCGGCGTCGATGTCGCGGCGGGTGATGTTGTATTTCAACAGTCCGTAGACGAATCCTGCGTTGAAGTTGTCGCCGGCGCCGATGGTGCTCACGGTGTCGGTCTTCTCCACGGGATAGCTCTTGGCAAAACCGTTGTCCGACCTCACCTCCACGGGACCGTCGCCTTGGGTGTAGATGAACTTGCGGCAGTAGAAGCTGATTTCGGCGTTGTAGACCTTGTCGGCCGAATCCTTCTTGTAGAGCACCTCGAAGTCCTCACGGCTGCCGCGCACGAAGTCGCTGTAGCCCAGGTTGTCGAGCAAGTTGGGCGTGACCTTCATAATCTCGTTCTGATGCGACTTGCGGAAGTTGACATCGTAGTAGAGGATGGCTCCGTGCTCACGGGCATACTCCAAAAAACCAGCTACCTGAGGACGCACCACGGGGTTGACCGAGAAGAACGAACCGAAAATCACTACGTCGTCGGGATTGATTTCCGGATAGTTGAACTCCAGCTGGTCGTGGGGATGGTCCTTATAGAAGATGTAGTCGGCGTTGTTGTCATCGTCGAGGAAGGCGAGAGAGATGGGCGACTTGCTGTCGGGAAACACGTTGACATCGTCGGCGTTGACTCCGTTGTCACGCAGAAATTTGATGATATCCGAGCCCACGCGGTCGTTGCCGGCCTCGCTGATGAATCTGGTTTCTATGCCGCTGCGTCCCAGGGATATGGCGGCGTTGAAGGCGGAACCGCCGGGAACAGAGCAGATGGGCTGTCCGTTCTTGAAGATAATGTCGAGTACGGTCTCGCCAATTCCTATTACTTTTCTCATGATTTCAAAACTGTTCATGTCTTCGGCCTTTGTTGTCGCCATGGTTGCGACCGTGTGCCAGACAGTAAAGGCCTAGTAGCTTCTTTGTGCAAAGATACAGTAAATTGGTGAAATAACAAACACACAAAGATTTATTTTTTTTAGACCCTCTCTGACTCTCCCTAAAAGTGAGAGAATGCACATGACTACGGGGCTTTTCAACTGTACATGTCAAACTGTTTCATCCGTACACGTCTAACCTATTCGTAGACCAGCGTGGTGAGGTTGTCCTTGCAGAGTACGGTGCGGGCGGCCTGAAGGACATCCTCGGGAGAGACGGCATCAAGACGCTCACGGAAGCGGATGATGTCGCGCTCCAGTCGGTTGTGGAGAAATGCGCGACCGGCGTCCAGGGCAAGGGTCTCGTGGTTGTCGTAGGTGATGGCCAACTGTCCCAAAATCTGACGTTTGGCGGCCTGTAACTGTCGGGGCGTGAGCGGCGAGTCGACAACTCGGTCGAGCTCATGGCGGACGAGACGCAGACAGCGCTTCACGTCACTGCTGTCGCAGCCAAAGTAGGTGCACCATACGCCGGTGTCGCCATAGCTGGCCATACAGCTCTCTACGGTGTAGACCAAGCCGTGGCGCTCGCGCAGACTGACGTTGAGACGGGAGTTCATGCCCGGTCCGCCCAGGATATTGTTGATTACGTACAGCGGCAGTCGGTGTTCGTCGTCGGCTGCATAGCTTCGACCACCGATGACGACATGGCTCTGATGGGTGTCACGGTTGACGACGATGGGCTCAGCACCGGCTCCCGGCTGAGGACCCAAAGTATCGATTTCATCGGTCAGCGGATCAGCTGCGGCTGAGGGTAAATCGGCTGTTGCGCGCTTGAGCATCTTCATGAGCCGCTGGAACGGAATGTCGCCGTGGAGAAAGAAAACGGACTTCTGCGGGAGATAGTGGCTGCGGGTGAAGCGCAGGGCGTCGGCCGTCTGATAACTCCGTACTCTCTCGGCCGAGCCCAGAATGTTATGGCCCAGGGGATGGTTGTGGAAGAGAATGTTCTCAAACTCATCGAAAATCAGTTCCGAAGGCGAGTCGTTGTAGCTCTCTATCTCGTCACAGATGACGGCCACCTCCTTATTGATTTCCTTCTGCGGGTAGGTGCTGTGGAAGACGATGTCGGTGAGCAGTGCTACGGCCCGCTGTACGTGCTCCTTCCTCACCGACGCATAATAAGTGGTGTCTTCCTTGTTGGTGAAGGCGTTGAGGTCGCCGCCCACGCTTTCCAGTTCGTTGAGGATATTGGAGGCCTTGCGCTTTTGCGTTCCCTTGAAGGTGACATGCTCACAGAAGTGGGCCAGTCCTTCTTCGTCTTTGCTTTCATGGCGCGCCCCGGCAGCGATAACGTAGCCGCAATATACCACGTCTGAGGTGGAAGGCACTTGGATAACTCGAACTCCGCAGGGGAGCGTCGACGTATTGTATTTCATCTTTATCTCTCTTTATTACTTTCAGTTGTTTGTGAGCGTCTGCCGTTGTGGCGAGGACGCTCATGAAATTTTCTGCAAAGGTAAAACAAAAATCCGATTTCTCCAATCATTCTAGGTTCAACCTCCGGCGGGAAGCGTGCTGGTCTGGGCGGAAACAGCCGTGCTGAAGCGGCTTTTGCTGGATTATGGCCCTGTGAAAACCTATCGGGGACGGAGCAATACTCGATGAATCATGTCTGCTGACAGCTGTCGACTGATCTGCTGATGGCCGTCGGCAAACGAAGACTCTTTATCTTTTCGTTAGGAACGGGCGGGCATGGGGGCTGCATCATGCTGAAAATCCCTCGTAAGCATGGGAAGTGTGCTGATTAGTTTATTGTTTAACGCTCCGCTGACGCGGAAAAGAGAATAATAACGAATAAGGCTGCGCAGCTAAATTATGAATTATGAATTATGAATTAGAATAATGTTCCACTGACGCGGAAATACACAATAATGTTTTTTCAAACGCGCAGGCGCGTTTTATTTTTTTTAACACGAATGTCCACGAATTGTAACTACTCAGTCTTTTTGACATGATGGTTCGGAACGACTAAATATTAGTCGTTCTCTGATAAGAGTCTTCCGATAAAGTCATCCTTGGGAGCCATG
>ONYS01000029.1 GCA_900322095.1 uncultured Prevotella sp. | reverse complement strand
GTTACTTAAAACGTTAAATATCAGAGCACTATATTAACAACTCAACGGGTGATTTCAGCCTCTGTTTTTCGGAACATCTAACTGGACACCCTATTTATTTGCTCAAGTATGAAGAATTTAGGCAATGCCCTGCCGAGGCCTGACCTTCCAATAATAAATGAGACAAAAAAGCCTCTATTTCGCCAATGATTGGAAAAATAGAGGCTTATTTTGTATTTGGTCTCAATAGAGAGACATCCTTATTAGCATCAATCGTCAGTTCCGAAGAGCGGATCCTCAGGCATGACGAGCAGAGGCTTCTGGTCGAACTGATTGAGAATCTCCTGCGAAGCATACTTGCGATTGACCACAAGACGGAACATATACTCGTTGAACCAGTCGTTGGTCATGATGAGACAACCAGCCTGACCGTAGTTGGGTCCCCAGCTGTTCTCCACCTTCCACTTCAGCGGCTTGCCATCGGCATCAAGATCTACGGCCGTGAGCGTCATGGCATGGGTCGAGCCACTGTCGAAAGTCTCGATGCGCTGGGCCTTGTTCATGCCAAAAGTGGCAGAGAAGAGACTGCCATAATCGAAGTTGTCGAGGGCCAGATAGCCACGCTTGCGGTCGAGCTGCTTGCCTACGTCGTAGCTGCTGTACATCTTGTGACCGTCCTTGAGGCTGGCTATTGCCAGAGTGGCAATCTCATCCATGGGCAGGTTGAGATATTTCCAGTTGTGGCCGTCGTAGGTGTGGCGGTCATATTCCACCTCGTAGGTCTGGTGATAGGGGCGACGCGGGTCGTTCATCACCATGATGAAAGTGCCATTGAGCGGATGGCCCACCGTCATGTTGTAGAACTCGCGCGGCGTGTAGGTCTTCTCGGGGATGACAATCTTGCCGTTAGCATCACGGAAAGCATAAGAGAAGCTCTTCACCGGCTCACCAATCGTCAGGGAGAGGATGTGATAGATGTCGGCGAGCATCTCTGTCTTGCGATCGTTGATGGCCTTGGTGCTCTTGTGCTTGGCCACCATGGAGCGCAGTTCCAAGCCATATTCGCGGAGTTTTGACGATACAATCTGCGCCATGCGGCTGGTATTGTCAGATGAGTAGGTCTCAGGCTGAGCCTGCATAGGCACAAGTCCGTACTTCTCAGCAAGGTCGGCAACGCCACAGAACGTGCCGCCGTCGTTGATGGGATTCTTGAAGAAGAAGCGCACACGGCTGTCGTCCATAGGCTTATCAGCGCAGTCGATGACGCCCTGAAGCATCAGATTGGCCTTCTCCAGCTGATCGTAGAAGAAGAGATAGGCCTGTGAGAACTCTACGCGAAGGCTGTCGCCGTGAGCCTTGGCGAAGTTGGCACGGAGAACGTTGAAGCCGGAGAACATCCAGCAACGTCCCGACTTCTGCTGGTCGTGGATGCTCTGCTTGGGAGTCTCTACGCTGAAATAGGTATCCACAGGACCTTGATTGGAGAAGTTGCGCGAGAGGTCGTCGATGTTGTTGGAGGCGATGGCATTGAAGAGCGCCTTGCTGCTGTTGTCGCCGGGCTGCGCCTTCTCTATGCGTTGCAACATACTCGCGGATATTCCGCCTTCGGCCTTCTGGCCAATTGCTGAGCCCGAGACGAAGAGCAGGGCTGCGGCAATGAGGTAGGGTCTAAACATATTATTATTAGATTTAGTGATTACGTTTTGCAAAGATACAAAAAATTTGTACCTTTGCAAAGAATATACCAATTAATCAACGGGTACCTTTGGATATGGACAAAAAGAATTATGGGTTACTGAGTAAGGTGGATTCACCAGCCGACCTCCGCAAGCTGAGTTTGGACCAGCTGCCGGAGCTTTGTCGCGAGTTGCGCCAGGACATCATCGACGAGGTTTCGGTCAATCCCGGCCACTTCGCCTCGAGTCTTGGCGTGGTAGAATTGACAGTAGCCCTGCACTACGTATTCAACACGCCAGAGGACCGCATCGTGTGGGACGTGGGTCATCAGGCCTACGGCCACAAGATTCTCACCGGCCGCAGGGACAGCTTCAAGACCAACCGACAGTTTGGCGGCATTCGCCCCTTCCCCTCGCCCGAAGAGAGCGAGTACGACACCTTCACCTGCGGCCATGCCTCCAACAGTATCTCCGCAGCCCTGGGTATGGCCGTTGCAGCCCGCAAGACGGGCAATGCCAACCGCCATGTCGTGGCCGTCATCGGCGACGGAGCCATGAGCGGCGGACTGGCCTTCGAGGGACTCAACAACGTCAGTTCCACGCCCAACGACCTGCTGGTGGTACTCAACGACAACGACATGTCGATCGACCACGCCGTGGGAGGCATGGAGAAATATCTCATCAACCTCGACACCAACGATACTTACAACCGCATACGCTTCAAGCTATCGTCGTGGATGCGCGAGAAAGGCTACTTGAACGACAGCCGCCGCAATGGCCTCATCCGCTTCAACAACGCGCTGAAGAGCGCCATCGCCCATCAGCAGAACCTCTTTGAGGGAATGAACATCCGCTACTTCGGCCCCTTCAACGGCCACGACGTGATCAATCTGGTCAACGTGCTGCGGCGCATCAAGGACATGAAAGGCCCGAAACTGCTGCATCTCCACACGGTGAAGGGCAAGGGCTACAAGCCCGCCGAGGAGCACGCCACCATCTGGCATGCTCCGGGAAAGTTCGACGCCGCCACGGGTGAGCGAATCATTGTTGACACTTCCAACCAACCGCCGAAGTTTCAGGACGTCTTCGGCAACACGCTGCTTGAGCTGGCCCGCAAGAACCCGCACATCGTGGGCGTGACACCCGCCATGCCCACGGGCTGCTCGATGTGCATCATGATGAAGGAGATGCCCGACCGCTGCTTCGACGTGGGTATTGCCGAGGGCCACGCCGTGACCTTCTCCGGCGGAATGGCCAAGGACGGACTGCAACCCTTCTGCAACATCTACAGCGCCTTCGCCCAGCGTGCCTACGACAATATCATCCACGACCTGGCCATTCTGAACCTGCCCGTCGTGCTCTGCCTAGACCGCGCCGGACTTGTCGGTCAGGACGGCCCCACCCACCACGGAGCCTTCGACATTGCAGCGCTCCGCCCCATCCCCAACCTGACGATCTCGGCGCCGATGGACGAGTGGGAACTGCGCAAGCTGATGTATACGGCCCAGCTGCCCGGCAAGGGAACATTCGTGATCCGCTATCCGCGCGGACGTGGCGTGAAGGTGGACTGGCGATGCCCGCTGGAGGAGATTGAAGTGGGAACCGGCCGCAAACTCCACGACGGAAAGGACGTTGCCGTATTGACCGTCGGTCCCATCGGAAACGACGTGGAGAAGGTGATAGCAGAGATTGAGAAAGAATCTCAGACACCGCTGCAGCTCTTCAAGCATAAGCCCAGCATCGCCCATTACGATATGCGCTTCGTGAAGCCGCTCGACGAGAAGTTGCTCCAGGAGATTGGAAGCAAATTTAAGAAAATCATCACGCTTGAAGACGGCGTCAGAGAAGGCGGCTTCGGATCGGCTGTGCTGGAATGGATGGACGACAACGGTTTCCGTCCGGAAATTGTCAGAATGGGACTCCCCGACAAGTTCGTCCCCCACGGTTCGGTAGAAGAGGAGCGGAAGCTCTGCCACCTCGACCCGGAAAGCATCAAGCAGACTATATTGGACCTCTGTAAATAATATTTCTGTAAAGGACTCTTCAGATGAAAATCATTATCACAGGCGCCTACTCCATAGGCACATATCTGGCAAAACTCTTTGCGAAGAACAAAGACAACATCATTATCATAGACTCCGACCCAGAGCGGTTGGAGAAGATCAACAGCGAGGCAGACCTGCTCACAGTCTGTGCCTCAACGACAAACATCAATACGCTGAAAAACAACGGCATCGATGAGGCCGACCTTTACATTGCCGTCACGCCCGACCAAAGCGTCAACCTCAACAACTGCATCATTGCCCACGCGCTAAACGCCAAGAAGACCGTGGCCAAAGTAGACGATCCGGAATTCATGACCGAGGAGTCGCGCGAATTCTTCCGGCGGCTGGGCGTCGACAACCTGATTTATCCAGAGGAACTCGCTGCCCGCGAGATCATCAGCGGTCTGAAGATGTCGTGGGTCAGACAGCGCTGGGACGTGCATGGGGGCGCACTCGTCATGCTTGGCATCAAGCTGCACCGCAACTGTGAGATTCTCAACAAGCCACTGAAAGATATTTGCGGTCCCGACGATCCCTATCACATCGTGGCCATTAAGCGAGCTGCCGAAACCATTATCCCTAATGGTAACGACACGCTGCAATATCACGACCTGGCCTACTTCATGACCACGAAGCAGTATATCCCCTACATCCGCCGCATCGTGGGCAAGGAACACTACGTCGACGTGAAGAACGTGATGATGATGGGCTGTGGCAACACCGGCGAACGGGCCGTGAAGATGATGCCATCGTATATGAACGTGAAGATCTTCGAGAGCGATCCCCACCGCGTTGAAGTACTCAATGAGGTGCTGCCCGAGAAAGCGCTGGTCATCAGTGCCGACGGCCGCGACGTGGACGAACTGAAAAACGAGAACATCCGCGACATGCAGGCTTTCGTTGCCCTGACCAACAATACGGAGGTGAACATTCTCTCCTGCCTCACGGCAAAGAACCTCGGAGTGCGCAAGACCGTGGCCATGATCGACAATATGGCCTACGTGGGCATGGCAGAGCAACTGGCCATCGGTACCATCATCAACAAGAAGGCCATTGCCGCAAGTGCCATCTACCAAATCATGCTCGACACCAACGTGATGAATATCACTTATCTCTTGTCGGCCAATGCCGACGCCGCTGAGTTTGTGCCCATCGAAGGAAGCAAGATCACACAGCGTCCGGTGAAAGACCTGAAGCTGCCGAAAGGAATGACCATAGGCGGACTCGTCAGAGACGGAAAAGGAATGCTCGTATCGGGTAACACGGTCATCAATGCCGGTGACAGCGTCGTGGTGTTCTGCCACGGTATCAACCTGACGAAGGTTGAGAAATTGTTCAATTGATGGTTCACGTTTGACGTTTATGTTCAACAAGAAAATCATATTCAAGATTCTTGGCTCGCTGCTCTATATAGAGGGATTCTTCATGATGCTCTGTCTCTTCATGACCATCTATATGCACGGCGACGATGCCCTGGCTTTCCTCATCTCGATGCTGCTGACGGTACTCTGCGGCATCGGCATGCGCTTTTATGGCTTGGATGCAGAGAACAGCCTCTCGCGCCGCGATGCCTACCTGGTGGTGACGACCGCCTGGATTTTGTTCTCTCTCTTCGGTACCCTACCCTTCATCATCAGCGGATATCTCAACAACTTTACCGATGCCTTTTTTGAGAACATGTCGGGCTTCACGACGACTGGCGCAACGGTTATCGACAACGTTGAGGTGCTGCCGGCCGGACTGCTCTTCTGGCGGTCGCTGACACAGTGGATTGGCGGATTGGGCATCGTATTCTTCACCATCGCCCTGCTGCCTTCGCTGGTCGGAGGTTCCACCCGCGTGTTCGCTGCCGAGGCCACAGGCCCCATCCGCACGAAACTCCATCCGCGCCTCTCCACGAGTGCCAAATGGATATGGAGCGTCTACTTCGTGCTCACTGTGGGATGTATGGCTTGCTACATGTTTTTCGGCATGAACTGGTTTGAAGGCCTCAACTTCTCCATGACAACCACAGCCACAGGCGGCTTTTCCATCTACAACGCCTCAACAGAGCATTTCAATTCTCCCGCCCTCGACTATGTGACCACACTGTTCTGCTTCCTCTCTGGTGTGAACTTCCCACTGCTCTATTTCAGCTTGGCCAAATTCAAGATTCACGAACTCTTCCGCAACAGTGAGTTCCGCCTTTACTTTTTCCTCGTGACGGGCTTCACGCTGTTCATCACTTTCGAACTCGTCTACTACAACGATTACAGTTTCCGTCATGCTTTCCGCTCTGCCATATTCCAAGTGGTATCCTTCATTACGACAACAGGTCTCTTCAACGACGACGCTGCGAAATGGCCCCACGTGACGTGGGTCGTGCTCTCTGCATGTATGTTCATTGGTGCATGCTCGGGATCCACCAGTGGCGGCTTGAAATGCATTCGTGGCGTCATGCTGATTAAGGTAGTGAAAAATGAGTTTATCCAATTGCTCCATCCCAACGCCTCCTTGCCGCTACACGTCGACGGCAACAACGTTCCACCCAGTAAGCGCGTCACTCTGCTGGCCTTCCTGACCATGTATCTGGTGCTATGCCTGTTATGCGCATTCGTCATGATTGCCGCCGGAATCGACAATACCAATGCCATTACCATCACACTAAGTAGTATCGGCAACGTGGGACCGACATTGGGAACGGAAATCGGACCCACGATGTCGTGGAACGATCTGCCCGCGTTTGCTAAGTGGATAAGCTCATTCCTGATGCTTGTCGGTCGTCTGGAGATATTCTCCGTGCTCGTCATTCTCACTCCGCAGTTCTGGACGCGCAGCTGACGAAGGCCCCACTCCCTTATGGCAAAGCAATCCATGCCACAGGGGAGTGGGCAGATAAAGAACATTTTCTCTACCCTATTACCTCAATCCATCAAAAAACACTTGCTGTCCTTCGTTTTTTCAAAATAAAAACCTATCTTTGTAAAAACTAAAGACGAAGACAACTATGGAAAAATTCGTTGACTATATCAAGCGAATAGAGATAGACTCGCTATGGAGCGGCCGTCGACATGTGAAATGGGACCTCGACAGGAGAGTCAACATCCTCAGCGGCGTCAACGGCGTGGGCAAGTCTACGATTCTCAACAAAGTCACCAAGAGCCTTGCCAACGCTTCCGATCTGCATTCTAATATGCTGAAAGGCGTTCACCTAACTGTCGTCCCGGAGGATGCCACCCGCATCAGGTTCGACCTGATTCGGTCGTTCGACCGCCCGCTGCTCAATGCAGAGGTGGTGGCCAAGATGAACTCATCGCTCGCCACCGAGCTCGATTGGCAACTATTCCAGCTGCAGCGGAAGTATCTCGACTATCAGGTCAACATCGGCAACCGCATCATCAGCGTGCTGCAGAGCGGCGACCCCAACGCACAGCAGAAAGCCAAGGACATCAGCGAGCCCAAGCGCAAGTTCCAGGACATTATGGACAACCTGTTCATGGATACGGGAAAGAAGATCGTACGCACCGAAAACGAGATCTACTTCGAGCAGATGGGCGAGAAGCTGCTCCCCTACCAGCTGTCGAGCGGCGAGAAACAGATATTGGCCATTCTGCTGACCGTACTCATCGAGGACAACAAACACTACGTGCTGTTTATGGATGAGCCGGAAGTGAGCATGCACGTGGAATGGCAGAAGCAGCTCATCGACCTTATCCTGCAACTCAACCCCAACGTACAGATTATTCTCACCACCCACAGTCCCGCCGTCATCATGAACGGTTGGATGGACCATGTGACCGAGGTGAGCGACATCACTGACAAACCATAAGCTATGAGCAAGCGACTGCGCGACAATCTATCATCGAGCTATTTCGAGGCGGCCGACCGGCTGACCTCGAAAGACGCCAGGCGAAGGGTCGTGGCCTACGTGGAAAGCTACGACGACGTGTTCTTCTGGAGAAGCATCCTTAGCTGCGTGGAGAACGACAAGCTCTACTTTGAGGTGATGCTGCCCTCGCGAGAAAGAAGACTGGAGCGCGGAAAGAAGGCCGCGCTCATGAGTGTGCTGGCCGACAAGGTGGGAAGAAACATGATAGCCTGCGTCGATGCCGACTACGACTACCTTGAGCAGGGAGCCACGGAGACCTCACGCATCATCATCGGCAACCCTTACGTCTTCCACACCTACGCCTACGCCATTGAGAATCTGCAATGCTATGCACCCTCGCTCCATGAGGTGTGCGTTGCCGTGACGCTCAACGACCACTCCATCTTCAATTTCACGGAATACCTCCGGCAGTATTCGCAGGCCATCTACCCGCTTTTCGTCTGGAGCATCTGGTTCTACCGCACGCCCAACTATAAGGAATACACCATGAACGACTTCCTGAAAGACATCGAGACGTCCAATTTCACGGTGAGGAATGCCATGAACCAGATCAACCTGCTGCGACATAAGGTAGAAAAGAAGGTGGCGAGTCTGCAGCACCGGCATCCGGAAGCCCGACAGCACCGGCAAGAACTCATCAACGACCTGTCCCGACTCGGCGTCACCCCCGACAATACCTATTTATATATACAAGGCCATCACCTTTTCGACAAGGTTGTCGTGCCGATGCTGGAAAAGGTTTGCGACAAACTGGTCAATGAGCGACAGAACGAGATTGCAAGAGAAAGCGTACACGGAACCCAGCGGCGCAATGAGCTTTCGTGCTACAACAGCCGGGTTGAGGATATAGAATCCATGCTCCGCAAAAACACAGGCTTTCTCAGTTCCGACATCATGCAGCACATCAAATCCGACCTGACCAATTTCGTAAACCGGACGTGCAACACAACGGAGGAGGAACAGATGCATCAGACCGCGTCAACAGACTATAACGATCGGTAATCGAATTGTCTCTGGATGGAACAGCATGATACAATCTGATATGAAAAAAGGACGGGAGATATCTCTCGTCCTTTTTTCATATCCTATCATATCGATAATTCAAACTACATAATTTGGGAAACCTCCTGCAAATCGTCGATGGTCTTGAGGCGCTTCATAATCATCACGACCTCATCGCGGTCGTGCACCCTGATTTCTACCGTACCCACAAAGATGCCCTGGTCAGCACTGATGGTGAGCTTATGGATGTTCACGTCGAGATCTTTAGAGAGCACCTTCGAGACATCGTAGAGCATTGCCTTGCGGTCGATACCGCGTATCTCAATAACAGCGTCGAAGAAGAGCCGCTTATGCATGTCCCATTTGGCGTCGAGAATACGGTTGCCGAAACTCGACTTGAACTTCGTGGCCACACTGCACACGCGCTTATGAATCTCGACCTGATTCTTGCTGTTGATGAAGCCCAAGATGTCGTCGCCGGGAATGGGATGACAACAATCGGGGAATATGTACATGCCGATAGTGTCCTCAGTGATGACGCAAGGAATCTTGCGGTTGAAGTCGCGGCCCACAACGAGCAGGTCGGGCTTGACGGCTGCCTTCTCCTTCGACTTGAGGAAGGGCACGAACTTGCGCCAACCGCCAGAACTGCTGCTGGTCTTTTTCTTCTTGCCAAGGAGCTCGTCAAGGTCCTTGTCGCCCAAGATAATGGAGCGCTCACCCAGAGCCTGAAAGAAGCTCTCGGGCTTCAACATATCGTGGAAGGCACAGAGTTTGTCGATGATGCTCGTGGCCGGCGTCATGTCGTTGTCCTTCAGCCACTGGCGCAGGATTTCCTCGCCCTTGCGCTGAACCTCCTTGTTGTCTCGGCGCAGGATGGCCTGAATCTTGCCCTTGGCCTTAGCGGTGCAGACGAAGTTGATCCACTCGGGCTTGGGATGCTGCGACTTGGACGTGAGAATCTCCACCTGGTCGCCACTCTTCAGCTTATGGCTCATCGGCACGAGTTTGTGGTTTACTTTGGCTCCAATACAATGCGAGCCGAGGAAGGTGTGGATGGTGAAAGCAAAATCGAGTGCCGTACAATTGGCGGGCATCGTCTTGATTTCTCCCTTAGGCGTGAAGACGAAGATCTCGCTGGCAAAGAGATTGAGCTTGATGGTGTCGAGGAAGTCCATGGCATCGGGCTGCGGGTCGTCGAGAATCTCCTTGATGGTGCGCAGCCAGTCGTTGAGTTCGCTGTCCTCTTCGCCCTCTTGGTCGTGTTCCTTATATTTCCAGTGGGCTGCGAAGCCCTGCTCAGCAATCTCATCCATGCGGTCGGAACGTATCTGCACCTCAATCCACTGTCCCGTACGCGACATGAGCGTCACGTGGAGAGCCTGATAGCCATTGGCCTTGGGATGGTTGACCCAGTCGCGCAGGCGGTCGGGATGGCTCTTGTAGATCTTGTTGAGCGTAACGTAGATCTGGAAGCATTCGTTCACCTCCTCCTCACGCTTCAGCGGAACAAAGACGATGCGCACAGCAAGGATATCATAGATTTCCTCAAACGTGACGTGCTTGTTCTGCATCTTCGTCCAGATGGAGTACGGAGTCTTGACTCGCGCCTTGATGGTGTATTTCATGCCCATCTTGTCGAGTGCCTCGCGGATAGGAGCCGTGAAATCGTCGAAGAGCTTATTACGGTCCTTCTCGGTGAAAGCCAGCTTCTGCTTGATTTTCTCATACTCCTCAGGATGCTCAAACCTGAAGCTGAGGTCCTCCAGCTCATTCTTGATCTTGTTCAGACCGAGCCTGTGGGCCAGGGGAGCATAGATATAAAGCGTCTCACCGGCAATCTTATACTGCTTGTTGGCAGGCTGCGACGACAGCGTGCGCATATTGTGCAGACGATCGCAGATCTTGATGAGGATGACGCGAATGTCATCGCTCATGGTGAGCAGCAGCTTCTTGAAGTTCTCGGCCTGCGTGGAAGCCTTGTCGCCGAAGATGCCACCCGAGATCTTGGTCAGACCGTCAACGATGCTGGCGATTTTCTTTCCGAAGATGTTCTCTATATCTTCTACGGTATAGTCGGTGTCCTCCACTACATCATGGAGCAGAGCGGCACAGATCGACGTAGACCCCAGTCCCATCTCCTCACAGGCTATCTGAGCCACGGCGATGGGATGCATGATATAAGGCTCTCCCGAAAGTCGCCTGACTCCCTTGTGGGCCTGTCGGGCGAAATTGAAAGCTTTGGTGATGATATCCACCTTCTTGCGATGACGTGAGGCCAGGTAGGTGTCGAGAAGATGATGGAAAGCCTTCTCTATCATCTCATTGTCGGCAGCCTCGCGCTCTTTGTTCTTCTGACCGCTATCTTCCATAGGACGAAACGATTACTTCACTTTAATTTTCTTTCCAGCCCTGATGTTACTGCCGCTGATGCCGTTGAGTTTTCTGAGTTTCTTCACCGTTGTGTGGTTGCGCTCAGCAATCTCGGAAAGCGTATCGCCTCCGCGCACGGTGACAGTCTTTGAGGCAGCAGTCTTCTTGCTCTTCTTCGACTTCTTGCTCTTGCGGCTGCTCGAGCTCTTCTTGCTCCGGCGCGAAGCCTTGCTCGAAGATGCACGGCTGCTGCGCACGCGCTGCACGGTGGGCACGTCGTCGTTGACGTCAACCTCATCACGCTTCTTCAGCAGTTCGTCGGCATTGTAGGCATAGATGGAATCCTCATTGTCGATAAACCGGCTGATGTCGGCGACGGGGAGTCGGATAGGCATTGGACTGTTGTTGCCGTTGACAACATTGCGGCGGTATTGTGGATTGAGATCTTTCAGTTGGTCTACGCTGATGCCCAGCACGCCTGCCACCTGCTCAAAGTGGACATCGCGGTTGACCATCACCGTGTCGGTCTTTGCCGGCAGCTGCGAGAGCATCGGGCAGATATTGTGGTCGCAGTAGTAGTTCATGATGTAGTTGGCTGCGATGAAGGCCGGCACGTAACCTTGTGTCTCGGCGGGCAGATAAGGATAGATCTGCCAGTAGTCGCGGCTGCCGCCAGAGCGGTGAATGGCGCGGTTGACCTTGTCGGGACCGCAGTTGTAGGCTGCGATGACGAGGTTCCAGTCGCCGAAAATCTTATACAAGTCGCTCAGATACTGAGCGGCGGCATAAGAACTCTTGAGCGGGTCGCGGCGCTCGTCGACCAGTGAGTTGACGGTGAGGCCATAGTTCTTGCCGGTAGAGATCATAAACTGCCACAATCCCGTGGCACCCACTCTCGACACGGCACGCGGATTCAGCGCCGACTCGATGACGGGCAGATACTTCAGCTCGAGTGGAAGTCTGTAGCTCTCCAATGCCTCCTCGAAGATGGGCATATAGAAGTTCTGAGCACCGAGCATGTACGAAACGGAGTGGCGCAGGTGTCCGCTGTAGCGGTCGATCATCTTCTGTACCAGATCGTTGTAAGGCATCTCAATCACCGTGGGGAGCATCTTCAGACGTGCCATAATCTCGTCCTTGGTATACTGCGGGTTGATGTCGGGGAAATCGCAAGAGCTGTCTGGACGCAGATAGGTCTTGGAATTGTAGAGGTAGAGCAGGCTGTCGACCTCATAGGTCATGGCCTCCGGCAGTTCAATCTGCTCTTCTTTACCCTCTTGGTTGGTCACTGTAACTTCTGTCTCGTCGTCATCTTCGTCGTCATCGACGTCCACCTGAGCATTCATCGTGCAAGTGCCGGTGAAGAAAAGCGAGAGAAGGACTATATAAAATTTTCTCATTATCTGATGGTTGTTCTCTTGTTTAATTTTTAAAAGTTAGAAGGTGAGGCTGCAAGCCACACCCACAGCGCTGTTTTTCAGCGGAGAAACGCTGCCTCCCATGGCTCCGTTGGAGTTGATCACCGTCGGCGAGACCCGCATACTCAGGTCGTTGGAGATGTCAAACTCTGAGAGCGATGCATCTACATAAGCATCCACCACCGAGAGCGCATACACACCGACGAGGCAGAAAAAACTCAGGTCGCGCCAGCGACGGTAGCGGTCCTTGCGTTTGCGGAAGAGTTCCTGATAGCGCGAGAGGTTATCTGAAGTGATCTGAACACCCAGATGCAGGAACGAGTCGTAGCTGTGGGTCGTAGGATCATCGTCCATAATGTCGAGATAGGCCTGACTGTAGTCGTGATACATCTGATTGTTCCACCGCATGGCATAGGCGCATCCCACGAAACCTCCATAGAAGATGGGGAGTTTCCAGAACTTGCGGTTGTAGATCTGTCCGGCACCTGGCAGCACCAGGGCCAGCCAAAGTGCCCGCTTGGGTTCAGGACGCCAGGTCTTCCAGTCGCGCTTGGGCCGCCTGGAGAGACTGTCGGGCAACATACCCGCCTTCATCACCATCGCCGAATCGCCTTCGGCAACGGCAACCGTGTCGCTGCGCTGAGCACAGAGGCCCACGGGCATGAGCAAGAATATGATCAGCACAGCCAAAGATACACTATGCCTGCTATACAACTGCGTCACTTCGTCTTTCTTCTACATTATTATATATAGTGCGCTGGTCAGGCGTTGCCATTGTCTGCAGAACCGTCTGCTCCAGTAGCGCCCTCACCCTGCTGACCAAGCTTGTCGAAGATGCCCATGATGCGCTGCAAGTCCTCGTCGTTGTCGAAGGGAATCGTGATTTTGCCTTTTCCCTTGGGCGAGCAGGCCACCAGCACCTTCGCGTTGAAGTAGCCGCCCAGACGCTTGCGCATCTGCGTCATCTCCTCCGAAAGCTGGCTGCGCGCCTGAATCTTCCGCTTGCCGCTCTGGATGGTATCGCCGTTGTTGAGCAGTTTCACCATCTCTTCCACCTTGCGCACGGAGTACTGATTCTTCACGATCTCGCCGAAGAGCTTCAGCTGCAAGTGCGGATCCTCAAGACCCAGCAAGGCACGGGCATGGCCCATGTCGATCTCTTTCTTCTGCAAGGCCATCTGCACCTGGGCCGGCAACTTGAGCAGACGCAGGTAGTTGGTGATGGCGACGCGGCTCTTGCCCACTCGCTCGCTCACCTTCTCCTGGGTCATTCCCGGCGACTCGAGCAGATGCTCATAGGCCAGGGCAATTTCTATCGGGTTGAGGTCCTCGCGCTGTATGTTCTCCACGAGGGCCATCTCCATGATGCTCTCGTCCTTGATGGTGCGGATATAGGCCGGAATGGCTTTCAGTCCGGCCAGCTGTGAGGCACGCCAGCGGCGCTCACCGGCGATGATCTGGAAGCGGTTCTCTGATATCTGGCGCAGCGTGATGGGCTGTATGATTCCGATCTCACGGATGCTGTTGGCGAGCTCTTGCAGGCTCTCCTCGTCGAAGTCATGTCGCGGCTGGTTGGGGTTCGGCTCAATCTGGTCGAGAGCAATCTCGTTGATGGTCGACGAACCGCTTGTGCGCACGGCTTCGGTAGAGATGAGGGCGTCAAGGCCACGTCCTAAGGCATTGAATTTCTTATGTACTGCCACTGTGTTTATTCCTTCTTTTTATATCAACTGTTCTTACTGATAATCTCGCGGGCCAAAGCCAGATGGTTCTTTGCGCCAGTAGAGTCGGCATCATAGAGAATCACGGGAAGTCCGTGACTCGGACTCTCAGAGAGTTTCACATTGCGCTGGATGACGGTCTTGAAGACGAGTTCCTGGAAATGGCGCTTCACCTCGTCGTAGATCTGGTTGGCCAGACGCAGACGCGAGTCGTACATCGTGAGCAGGAAGCCTTCAATCTCCAGCTTCGGGTTGAGTCGGCTCTTGATGATTTTTATCGTGTTGAGCAGTTTGCTGATTCCTTCAAGAGCGAAATATTCGCACTGCACGGGGATAATCACCGAGTCGGCTGCCGTGAGGGCATTGACGGTGATGAGTCCGAGCGAAGGCGAACAGTCTATCAGAATATAATCGTATTCACCGCGTATGGGCTCCAGCAGATTGCTGATGACCTTCTCACGGTTGTCAAGATTCAACATTTCAATCTCAGCCCCCACTAGGTCGATATGGCTGGGAATGATGTCGAGGCCTTCAATGTCGGTGGTGTAGATGGCATCGCGGACGTCGGCATGATCGATGATACATTCATACAGAGAGCAGTCCACCTGCTGGATATCTACTCCCAAGCCACTGGAAGCGTTAGCCTGCGGATCGGCATCCACCACGAGAACGGTTTTTTCAAGCGTAGCCAACGAGGCTGCGAGATTGATGGTTGTTGTGGTTTTGCCAACACCGCCTTTTTGGTTGGCAAGTGCAATGATTTTTCCCATTATCACTATTCGTTATTATCTTAGCTGCAAAGTTACATATTTTATGCGAGAAAGAAGATAATTAAACCTTTTTTTGTACTTTTGCAGTGCAATGCTTCGCCTCTTAGCGAGCACGAGCCATAATGATTTAAATGATTTTTATGAACATGCGACCACTGATTCTCATTTCCAACGACGACGGCTACCACTCTGTGGGCATCCGCTCTCTGGTAGATTTTGTAAAGGACCTCGCCGACGTCATCGTCTGCGCCCCCGAAGCAGCGCGTTCGGGCTTTGCCTGCGCTTTCTCGGCAGCAACGCCACTGCGCCTCAAGCGCCGCCACAACATGGGCGACATCGAGGTGTGGAGCTGCAGCGGAACGCCGGTAGATTGCGTGAAGCTGGCTCTTGACCAACTCTGCACCCAGCGGAAGCCCGACCTGATTCTGGGCGGCATCAACCACGGCGACAACTCCACCGTCAACACCCACTACTCCGGCACGATGGGCGTAGCCATGGAAGGCTGCATGAAGTACATCCCCAGCGTGGCCTTCTCCAACTGCAACTACGACGAGGAGGCCTCGCAGGAACCGCTGCGCCACTACATCCGCGAAATCGTGCAGAAGGTGCTGGCCGAGAAACTTCCGCGCGGCGTCTGCCTCAACGTCAACTTCCCCAACGTCAGCGAGTTCAAGGGCGTGAAGGTCTGCCGCATGACCTACGGCCGCTGGGTGAACGAAGTGGTCAGATGCTATCATCCCCGCGGCTACGACTACTACTGGATGACCGGCGAGTATGCCAACGACGAAGCCGGTGCGGAGGGTACCGACCAGCAGGCTCTGGCCGAAGGCTACGTGGCTATCACGCCGACAACGATGGACGTGACTGCCTACGACTTCATGGCCACCGTCGAAAAGTGGAAGTTATGAAATACTATCTCATCGTGGGCGAGGCCAGCGGCGAACTGCATGCCAGCCGCCTCATGGCCGCTCTGAAAAGAAAAGACCCTGAAGCGCAGTTCCGTTTCATAGGCGGCGACCTCATGCAGGCTGTCGGCGGAGAGCGTGTGCGCCACTACAAGGAGATGGCCTATATGGGATTCGTGCCCGTGCTGCTCCATCTGCGCGTCATCTTCAGCAATATGGCGATGGTGAAGCGCGACATCGTGGCTTGGCAGCCCGACGTAGTGATCCTGGTCGACTATGCGGGATTCAACCTCGACATTGCCCACTTCCTGCGCCGCAAGACCCACATCCCGGCTTTCTACTACATCTCACCGAAGATTTGGGCGTGGAAGGAGTGGCGCATCAAGAATATCCGTCAGGACGTCGACGAGATGTTCTGCATTCTGCCTTTCGAGGTGGACTTCTACGAGAAGAAGCACCATTATCCCGTCCACTACGTGGGCAATCCTACGGCAGACGAGGTGAGGGAGTTCACGAAGGGCTACAAAGAGAGTTTTGCGGAGTTTGCCCATCGCTGGCAACTCGACGCCGACCGCCCCGTCATCGCCTTGTTGGCGGGCAGCCGCAAACAGGAAATCAAGGACAATCTGCCGGCCATGGTGAAGGCCGCGGCACCGCTGTCGGAGAAATACCAGCTGGTATTGGCCTGTGCTCCATCGGTGGAGAAGGAATATTACGACGCCGTGTTGCAGCGCTGCGAGGGATCTGAGGACATCCGCCGCGTGGACAACGACACCTATCCACTACTCTCCCACTCCACGGCGGCTCTCGTGACGAGCGGTACGGCAACCCTGGAGACGGCACTCTTTGGCGTTCCACAAGTGGTGTGCTACAAGACACCGGTGCCCCACATCATCCGTTTCTGCTTCAACCACATCATACAGTGCGACTACATCAGTCTGGTGAACCTCATCGCCGACGAGGAAGTCGTGCCCGAACTGCTGGCCGACCGTTTCTCGGTGAAGAATATCCGGCAATGCCTCGGCGACATACTTCCGGGCGGAGCCGACCGCGAGCGTCAACTGTCCCGCTACAAGGAAGTCTGGAAACGGCTAGGCAACGAGGTGGCTCCGGAAAACGCCGCCAACATGATGCTTAAAATCTTGAACGACAAGAAGAAAGCATGATTTTTCATCGGATGCAGCGCGGAAGCGATAATCCCCGCTTGCATCACAAATCAACAAACAACCGTCTATTCACGTCTCGTGACAGTTGTCACGAACCAACGTGACAGTTGTCACGAACCAACGTGACATTTGTCACGAACCAACGTGACATTTGTCACGTGCGAACGTGACATTTGTCACGTGCGAACGTGTCATTTGTCACACACAAACGTGACAACTGTCACGTGACGTGACGGTCGTCACAAAACAACGTGACGGTCATCACGCACGAACGTGAGGGTCATCACGAAGAAACGTGACGGTCGTCACGCATCATCAAATGAAGCATACGTATGAATAATAGTCAACTTTCAGATACGTAATTTTCACATGGAAAACAGTTGCACGGGTTTCGATTCAGCAAAAAACGAAGAAACTAAAGTAATAAAACAAATCTTAATTTGTTAATATTCCGTCAAATAGAGGACATTGAAATAGCTTCCAGAGACACCAGAAAAACAGGTGCAAAAGTTGTGCAAAACTAGCAGTTTGCGCCCACAATACTTGATTTAAATCAAGAAAACAATAAAAATCCATCATTTTCAATACCAAAATATTGGGATGTATTCATTAAGATGCTAACTTTGCAAACGAAAGGAAAAAGATATAAAGGATAAAGTTTGAGAGAAGGATAACATAGGCAGCTGACGAACTTGCCACCTTTGAAGGTAAGAAAAAAAAGGTAGAGGGATTGTTTAGAAAGGATAGAAATAGATAAACTACACTATTTTCAACCCGAGGGTTTAGTTTTCTAAGGTTAAGGATTGTATCAAGAAAGGATGACATCAGAACAATAGGTAACAGTAAGCTTCAAGAAGGTTGTTAGTTAAAGGTAGAAAGATTTGTTGTTCAGGTGTCGGACAGAAAAACAGTCCGGCATGTCGGGGGGCAAGTGAAGCTCCCTTTTTTTGTGTCTGTAAGTGCCAATAAGTTTGTCGAATGGCGCTTTTTTTGTACCTTTGCATTATGAGTAAGAAAACCGAAGCGTTATTAGAGCATATACGTTCAGGAGCCCCCCTGACTGGCAGCGAGAAACTCAATCTTATTATCGGACTGAGCATCCCCTCCATATTGGCACAGATAACGACTGTGCTGATGTTTTTCATCGATGCCTCAATGGTAGGCTCGCTCGGCGCTGAGGCCAGTGCGAGCATTGGTCTTGTAGAACCGGCCGGATGGCTTTTCGGTTCGTTGGGCGGAGCGGCTTCGCTGGGATTCTCTGTCCAGGTGGCTCATTTCATCGGCGCCAACGATTTCCATCGCGCCCGCCAGGTGATGAAGCATGGCTACTTGGTCTGCCTGCTGCTCTCGTTTGTCATCATGGCCATCGCGGGCGGCATTGCCCCATGGCTGCCGGGATGGCTGGGCGGCGGTGAGGACATCCAGCACGACGCCTCGCTCTATTTCTTCATCTTTGCCTGCGGAGCGCCCTTTTTCTTCATGGAGTCGCTCTCCAGCGCTCTGCTCAAGTCGAGTGGCAACATGAAGGTGCCGAGCATCGTGCTCTCTGTGGCCTGCGTGCTCGACGTCGTCTTCAACTTCCTCTTCATCTTCCCCTCGCGCACAGTCAGCTTCCTCGGATTCGACATCCATCTCTTCGGCTTTGGACTGCGTGTGGCCGGAGCTGCCCTCGGCACAACGGTGGCCTACATCATCACGTCTCTCATCCTCGTTTATTTCACGTTGGTGAAGAGCAAGATTCTAGCGTGGCGCAAAGACCATGAACGCTTCGCATGGAACGGCGCCTACGCCAGGGAAGCCTTCAACATCGGCGGACCGATGGCCCTGCAATATCTGCTCATGAACGGCGCTCAGGTGGTGAGCACAATGATTGTGGCCCCACTTGGCAACATCGCCATCGCCTCCAACTCCTTCGCCGTCACGGCCGAGAGCCTCTGCTACATGCCCGGCTACGGTATCGGCGATGCCGCAACGACGCTGGTAGGTCAGAGCATCGGCGCCGGCCGTCGCGAACTTTGCCGCAGCTTCGCCAAGATGACGCTGTTCCTCGGCATGGGCATCATGGCCTTCATGGGATTCATCATGTACGTGTTTGCCCCCGAGATGATTGGTCTGCTGTCGCCCGTGGAGGAAATCCGTCAGTTGGGCGCCAGCGTGCTGCGCATTGAGGCTTTTGCCGAACCGTTCTTCGCCGCCAGCATCGTGGGCTACAGCATCTGCATCGGAGCTGGCGATACCTTCAAGCCCGCGCTGATGAACCTTGGCTCGATGTGGTGCGTGCGCCTGACGCTGGCCTATATGCTGGCCCAGCACTACGGACTGCGCGGCGTCTGGTTTGCCATGGCTGTAGAACTGACGTTCCGCGGCACCATTTTCCTCATCCGCATCTTCCGTGGCAAATGGATCAAAATCAAGGAACAGGCAGCCGAGTCGAATCAATAATATTCTGAACTATGATAAAGTCCTTCACTATTCTTCTCTGCTCTGCGCTGATGGCGTTTCCTTCTATGGCCATCGGTCAGACGAAGGTCTACGTCTCCCCCACCGGCAACGACGCCATAGGCAACGGGTCCGAGCGTTCTCCCTACTATTCGCTGGCCAAGGCCATCGAAGGGGGGACGAGTAGCGGCAAAGACACGCTCTTCGTGGAGATTGCGGCCGGCGACTACTTCATGACGAGTCCGCTCACCATCAGCCGCACTTCCCGCCCCGTGGTATTCCGCAGTATGAATAAGGAAAAACCGCGCATCGTGGGCGGCAGAAAAATCAGCGGTTGGAAAGCCGTGAGCGGCGGCCTCTATCGCGCCTACCTGCCCGAGGTGAAAGCAGGCAAGCTGCGCTTCGAGCAACTGTTTGTCAACGGCCGTCGGGCCATCCTTGCGCGCACGCCCAACACGGGATTCTTCAAGGTCAGTTCTTCGAGCGAGACCGTATCGGGCAACGGAAACAACGAGACAGCCCAACAGAAATTCAACTTTAATGCCAAGGACTGGTCGTCGCTGCGCTCTCTGAAAGCCAAGGACCTCAAGCAGATGCGTTTCCGGTTTTATCATAAATGGGACGTGACCACACGCCCGGTCCAGTCTATCAACACCCGCTCGGCTTCCATCTCGACAAGCGGGAAGAAGATGAAGTCGTGGAATCCCATCACCCAGGGCTCGCGCTACGTGATGTACGACTATCTTGGCGCCCTCGATGCTCCAGGCGAATGGTATCTCGACAACGCCACGGGCTACGTCTACTACAAGCCACGACAGGGCGAGGACATGTCGACAGCCGAGTGCATCGTGCCCACACTGACCCAATGGGTCGTGGTGACCGGCACGGCAACGCAACCGGTGAAGGTCCTGCGCTTTGAGAATCTCTCGTTCCAATACACCGCCTATCTCATGCCCGACGGTGGCGAGGAACCCGTTCAGGCTGCCGCCAGCGCCCAGGCTGCCATGCGCTTCGACTTCGTGCGCAACGTCAGCATCAGCAACTGCGAACTGCTCCACACGGGCAGCTATGCGCTGTGGTTCAACCGCGAGTGCCACTACAACACCGTCAGCCACTGCTACATCGCCGACCTGGGAGCAGGTGGTATCAAGGTGGGCGAGAACTTTCTGCGCACCGACGGCCGTGCGGTGAGCTCGCACAACGTCATCGACAACAACATCATCACCAGCTCTGGCCACGAATTGCCCTGCGGCGTAGGCATTGCCATCCTCAACGCCAGCGACAACCAGGTGACCCACAACGAAATCTCCGACCTGCTGTATTCGGGCATCTCCGTGGGATGGACGTGGGGCTACAACAAGGCTACGGCTGAGGAAGCCAAGAAAAATCCATCTCTCCTGACCAAGCGCAGTCCGGCCATCAACAACACGATCAGCTACAACCACGTGCACCACATCGGATGGGGCGAGCTATCGGATATGGGCGCCGTGTATACACTCGGCGAATCACCCGGAACGAAGGTAACCAACAACTGGATCCACGACGTCTGGGCCTACGACTACGGCGGCTGGGGACTCTACACCGACGAAGGCTCTACGGGAGTGGAAATGTCGAGCAACCTTGTGGAACGCTGCAAGAGCGGTGGTTTCCACCAGAACTACGGCAAGGAGAACATCATACAGAACAATATTTTCGCCTACTCCTGGCAGCAGCAGTTGCAGCTCAGCCGGGCCGAGGACCACGTGTCGATGCACTTCAAGCACAACATCATCGTCTACGACCACGGCGACCTGATGGCGGGACAGTGGCAGAAAGCCAAAGTCGACATGGACTACAATCTCTACTGGCGCACCGACGGCAATGCCATTACCGTCTTCGGTCAGCCTTTTGCCACCTACCGCAGCCAGCATGAGCGCCATTCCATCAATGCTGATCCTTTGTTCCGCAATGCCCTGCAGGGAGACTACTCGCTGACGAAGCCCAGCGTGGAGCGTAAAATCAGTTTCCAGAATTTCGACTCTTCCCAGGCCGGCGTCTATGGCGAGGCATCGTGGAAGCAGAAGGCCAAGCTCTCAGCCGAACGCATCGCGGCATTCAAGGAGATTTACGGCCACGAGGAATAAGTGGAAGGAGGTCTGAAGCATTCGCTCTCCCCCTTCCTGCCCCTCAAAGTCAGGAATCAGGCACGAAGGCAACAGAGGCTCTGCACGAAAATTCAGCAGAATCCGATAAACTAAGTAATTTTTAACAGAATTTTCTTTCTTATTCAACATTTAATATCGTATCTTTGCAAATAATTAACTAAATGAAAACGAATATGAAAAAGTACGTATTTGCTTTGGCCGTAATGCTGTTCGGACTTGTAGGAACCGCTATGGCACAATTGCCTTCCGTAACATTGAAAGACATTAACGGAAAAACCATTACTACTGACACCCTGAACAATGGTGGCAAGCCTTTCATCATCGACTTCTTTGCCACATGGTGCAAGCCCTGCAACCGTGAACTCACAGCTATCAGTGAAGTTTATGAAGACTGGCAGAAAGAGACCGGTGTGAAAATCTACGCCATCTCTATCGACCAGGCTCAGAATATCAACAAGGTGCGTCCGCTCGTTGACCAGGAAGGTTGGGACTACGACGTGCTGCTCGACCCCAACTCCGACTTCAAGCGTGCACTGGGCATCCAGATGATTCCCTACGTGCTCATCTGCGACGGAAAGGGCAACATCGTCTATCGCCACAACGGCTATACCGATGGCGCTGAGAATGAACTCATAGAGAAAGTTCGCGAACTTATAGCCCAGTAATTTCAGCCAATGAGAAAGTCAACGATTGTCGTGTCTCTCTTGTGTCTGGCGGCATGGCCTGCCCTGGCACAAGAGAACAACAACGACGGCCACTATAATACTGCCGTGAGCGGTAGTATACAGAGCGATATGCTCGTGCCGCAAGGCACACAGGAAGACGGCTCACACGAGGATTTCCGCACAAACACCTATGCAGACATCAGCGTGCTGAGCAAGTTTGTCGACGCAGGTGCGCGCTTCGAATATCTTGAGCACCCTCTGCCCGGCTTCGAGCGCGACTTCAAAGGATGGGGACTTCCCTACGTCTACTTGAAAGCAAAGCTCAAGAATGCCGAGCTCACGGTGGGTAACTTCTACGAGCAGTTCGGTTCGGGTTTCATCCTCCGTACCTACGAGGAGCGTTCGCTCGGCATTGACAACTCTCTGCTCGGCGGCCGACTGGTGGTGAAGCCGTTCAAGGGCGTACAGATCAAGGCTCTAGCCGGACAACAGCGCCGCTATTGGGCCCACAACGATGCCTGGCTGACCGGTGCCGACTTGCAGTTGAACCTCGACCAGTGGATCAAAGCCATGGAACAGAGCGGAACCTACCTCTCACTGGGCGGCTCGTGGGTGAACAAGCATGAGCGCAAAGATGCTGACGGCGCAGTCTTTGCCGATCCTACGCATAAACTGAACTTCCCCGCTTACGTAAACTCCTGGGACGTTAGAGCCAATCTGCAGAAAGGCGCATTCAGCATGCTCGCCGAGTATGCCGAGAAGACTCAGGACCCATCGTTCGACAACGGCTACATCTATCGTCGCGGCTATGCTGCCCTCCTCTCTGCCAGCTACTCGCTGAAGGGAATGAGCATTCTGGCTCAGGCCAAGCGCTCTGACAACATGAGCAGCCGCTCCAGAAGACAGATGAACGGAACGTCGAGTTTCGTAGACCATCTTCCCGCCTTCACCTATGAGCACACCTACACGCTCGCAGCACTCTATCCCTATGCCACACAGCTGGCTTTGGGCGAGTGGGCTTATCAGGCACAGTTGGGCTACACCTTCAAGCGTCACACCTTCCTGGGCGGTAAATATGGCACCAACATCCAGATCAACTTCTCGCACGTCCACTCCACCGACAAGCACTTCAAAGGCTTGAACGGCGCCGCTGCCACCTCTGCACAGCGCGGCACTAACGGCTACGGATCGGCATTCTGGAAATGGGGCGACCAGACCTACTATCAGGACATCAACGTGCAGTTGGACAAGCGCGTCACCCGCGACTTCAAACTCCATCTGCTCTACATGAACCAGTTCTACAACAAGACCGTCGTTGAGGGCGAGGGCGGATTCATCCACTCCAACGTATTCGTCGTCGAGGGCAAATACAGATTCTCCCCCAAGACCACGCTGCGTGCAGAGGCCCAATACCTCACCACCCACGAGGACGAGGGCGACTGGCTCTTCGGTCTGGTTGAGCTGTCACTCGTGCCCCACTGGATGTTCACCGCTTCCGACGAGTACAACGTGGGCGAGACCAATCGCCATTACTGGAACCTCTACGCCACCTACAACATCGGTGCCCACCGCATTCAGTTGGGTTATGTGCGTACGCGTCGTGGCTACAACTGCTCGGGCGGTGTCTGCCGACTGGTTCCCTCCTATCAAGGTTTAACGCTTTCCTATAACTACAACTTCTGATGAAACATAAGTTATTATACATACTGAGTGCCGCGCTGCTGTTGGTATCCTGCGGCACCGAAATCGGCGAGAACGACCGTCTCGACTATGTGAAGCCGCAGGCAGTGGGCAAGAATGTGCTGATTGTGGACTTCACCGGTCAGCGCTGCGTCAACTGCCCCACAGCCAACGAAGAGATTGAAGCCTTGCAGGAACAATATGGAGCCGACACCGTGATTGCCGTTGGCATGCATTCCGGTCCGCTCGGCTTCAAGGGCAACTCTCGCTTGCTGGGTCTGGCCACCGACCTTGGCGACACCTATTATAATTATTGGGGCATAGAATACCAGCCCACTGGTGTCATCGACTATGGCGGCAAGAGCGACTATACGTCATGGGCCTCAGAGGTGATGCTGGGACTGCAGAAGACGGCATCTGTCAACATCTCAGCTACAGCTGAGGGCACAGGCACTGATCTTCACGGAGCTGTCACGATTGAAGGCATCAATGGCAACACTACCGGTAAGCTCCAGTTGTGGCTCGTTGAAGACAGCATCGTGGCCATGCAGATGATGCCCGACGGCTCTGCCAATTCCAGCTATCTCCACTCTCATGTATTCCGCGATGCCGTCAATGGCACGTGGGGACAGGACGTGAGCGTTGCTGAAGGCTACAGCACTACGGTTGAATACTCCTACACGCTCAATGACGCATGGGTGCGCGATCACATGTGGCTCATCGCCTTTGTCTACGACGACAATGGCGTGAAGCAGGTCATCAGGAAGCATATCTAAAAGGTAGGCAACTCAAACAACCAATATTTTATACTTTTCAAAAGGCACGGCTTAATTTAATTAGTGTTCACTGAATAAATGTAACGTTCTGATAATCAGAAAATAATATCGTTTTTGCTTGGCTATTTAACATTTTATTTGTATCTTTGTAGTGT
>ONYS01000120.1 GCA_900322095.1 uncultured Prevotella sp. | reverse complement strand
GCGCTGCCTGCGCTTTGATGAATAAGCAGCTTCACGAGGTTGACATCCACACCTCCAGCTTGAAACAGATTTTCTACAACAGAGTGGCTTACCAACTCAAAGAGCTTGGAGTGCCGGATATTCTTCATGTGAATGGGGATGCGGTAATTAAGCACGGTAAGACAGTCAATCTTCGTTTCGACGGAGTTGATGCAGAAACACTTCTGCTGATGCTTGACGCGAGAGGGGTTTGCGTGTCGGCTGGTTCTGCGTGTCGCAGTCACGAGTCCGAGCCGAGTCATGTTCTCCTTGCTATGGGAATTGACCCGGAGGACGCAAGAAATTCTGTGCGGTTTTCGTTCTCAAAGATGAACACAGAAGATGAGGTTCGTGCTGCTGCGGCAATCGTAGCAGAATGTGTGTACGGTTTGCTGAACTGCGCATGACAATCCAATACCCGAAAGGAGAAATCGTGTGGGTTGGTTACTATAATAAGGATGGCGAATGCCTCTTTATTCTTACGAGTAAACCAGCCCGCGATTACTATTTTCTATACGAGGTTAGTCAGGATGGTTCTGTAAAGAAACTCGGGAAGGCTAAAACGCCGCCGGAGCTTGAAAAGAAGTTCGATGTCTACAGCAAAATGCGAGGAAACGGTTGATAAATGGAATCTTTTCGGTAAAGAAACATTGAAAAGAAGCACGGTTTATGATAGAATTTATAGGAAGGACAGGTGAAGATTATGGCAGACAATCAAGAGTTTGATTTTGAATCTGAGTATTCTTCTGACGAGGAAATTGAAGAAGCTATGGATGCGCTTGTGATAACAGCGGCGAGCAGGATTGAGCAGGATGAAAGCAGGACATCTGTCATCAATCCGTATCGAATGCAGCAGCTTCTCTACACATACAAGGTAATGAAGTATCTGATGAAGGGTACGAAAACTAAGGTAACATACAAGCTGCACGAACCGTATCACAGTATGGGTAGTGTCAGTGTAACCGGCAAGGATATCGACTTCAGGAAAATGTCGTGGTTCCTCCGAGCCGCTGAGCTTGCCTCAAATTTTGAGGTTTATCCAAAGACAGACGGCACAGTCTGTATGACATTCACCTTTCACAACTTAACAATACCAATCGAATAAGGAGGAACCAGCCATGCCTTTTGTAAACTGTTTCGATGTCGTTGAGATGGTGACAGACGAAGCGACTGAAAGATTTGCCCCGCTGTTTCGAGAGGACAGAGAGGCAAAAAACATTCTTCACCAGTATTGCGACACCCTCGATTTAATCGCACAGGAATTTAATGGTGAGTCTTTCGAGGTTGAAGTCGATGAAATCAACATGACAATCGGAATTAAGCTTGAGTGCCCCGATATTGTCATCCAGTCGGAAGAGCACAGGTTTTACGCACTGGCCGCGAGAGCTCTTGCGGTAAAATTTTCGCATGGAGAGGGAGACAACGTAGCAATCGAGTTTGTTTTCCCGAGTATTTGGGAAAAGACAGCTTGATATGGGGGTGATTCTATATCAACAATAAGCGCAGAGATATTCTAAAGCGTGCGTCAAATCTACTGAGTACGGCTTCTGGGCTTGTGTCAACAGCTTTGGATGGCGAGGAGGACGCCCTCGACAATATGCCGGAAAATCTGCAGGGCAGTGAACGATATGAGAAAATTGAAGCAGCCGTTGATTTGCTAAATGATGCGTCTGAATGTATCGACGCGGCAATCGAAAAGATAAACGATGCGGCGACTTAAACGATAGGAGTGTGTTGGGATGTCTGGTGGGCTTTCTTTCCTCGCAGCTCTCTTTGGCGGGGCATATTGGGGAAGCAAATATTCGGAAGATAAAGCTGCGCTGAAAAATGCGAGGCAGGAATATGATACCGTGCGTCTGAGCGACGAGGCGATTCGAGCTGATTGGGAGTCTAAGGTGATTAACAGGGCTCTCGAAGCGGAGCTCGAAGATAAAATCTATCAGAGGAATCCAGAAGTTATGGCGGAGTTGGAGAAAACATGGGGTGATTATTACACCACAGATTTTCCAAAGCTATTTATTGGCAGAAGGATTGACGGCAGGCTCCTTGACACAGACCCAAATTCATTCCGTGGGCTGACAGCACTCAGAATCCTTCTTGCGAACAGAGGATTCTTGACATACCATGACGCAACGATGGGGTTCGATGTTTTCGCCAACGGGAACACAGATTATCAGAGAATAGAAAACCACAAAATTCAGGCACACTTTATCGAGCAGGTTAATAAGAAACTTCAGAGTCGCGGGATTGATTATCCAATGTACTTTGAGGCCGTAAATCATCTGTACTACCCATTCCCAAGAGAATACAAGATTTTTAGTGGTTCCGTTTTTGAGGTAGGAACTGTAAAGTGGAAGCCGGAAATCTCGTCATTCTTGTTGCAGAATAGTTATCGTAGACTCCAAGAAATTGGATATTTCAATGAGAAATAAAGAAGCGTGGCTCGCCGCCACGCTTCTGTTCATTCTTCGTAAAAATAATCAGGGAAAGGGATTGGTTCATCGAGAAGGACTTTACCGCAACACACAACAGTCGCTCCGCTTTCTGCGGATACGCTTACGTTGCTTCTTCTTAGCGCAGGGTTTGCGGAAACAAGAGTAAGGTTTCTGTTTTCGTCAACATAGTACAGCTTGCAGTACATAGCACCATCAACGCTGAAAATACCGACATCACCTACATCCAAATTGCAGGTTTTCTTTACATACACGGTATCTCCGTCGTTGATATAGGGTGCCATGCTGTCTCCTTGTATTCTTACAGCGAAATCAGCGGCGTATGGAACGTCATCATTGACGAGTATCATTTCAAACTCATCGCCGTCAAGCGGGACAGAGTAACCGGCGGCAGAAGGTGTTGTATATTTTGGAATATACCTCGCCGGACGAGAAGCTTCGCCGAACTCGATGATATTATTTTGCGGGGCATCTGCTTCGATTCGTGATTTTTCAAGCGAGCATACAGTATCAACAAGCTTCTTCCCGTGTTTGTCCAACATCCTATAGTTTGACAATAGCACCGCCTCTGCTCTTGAGATAGGAGATTTACGCAGTAAGGAATCCTGCTTGATACCAAGAAGCACGTCGGAGCTCGTGTGAAGCGCCGTGGATAGGGAGATGATTGCTTGCATGGATGGCTGTTTCGTCCCTGATTCCCAGTTCCTGATTGCCATTACAGACACACCGAGAATTTCACCAAGCTGTTTTTGAGTAAGCGACGCCTGCACTCTCAGGCTTTTCAGTCTTTCGTTAAACTCCATAATTGCTACTCCTAAAAATTCATTTTCTTGGCGGTTGACAGCAGATTTTCTTTGTGCTATGATATAGCAACGGTAGTTGCTGTCAATAAGATAACAGAAACTATGGTGTTTGTCAAGGAAAATCCGAATATGACACCCTGCTCTGTTATGCTCTCAGTGCCCGTGTGGCATTGATCACGCAGAGGACCATCACGCCAACATCACCGAAGACGGCGAGTCCCATGCCTGCCAGGCCGAAGGCTGCGAGGACGAGGATGGCGACCTTCACGCCGATAGCAAAGCCCGCGTTTTGGCGGGCGATGCGCAGCGTGTGGCGTGCCGTACGGATGGCAACGGCGATCTTCGACGGTTTGTCGTCCATGAGCACCACGTCGGCGGCCTCGATGGCAGCGTCACTGCCCAAGGCTCCCATGGCGATGCCTACGTCGGCACGTGCCAAGACCGGTGCGTCGTTGATGCCGTCACCGACGAAGGCAAGACTTGTCCCCGCTGGTTTCTCACGCAGCAAACGCTCTACGTGTTCCACCTTGTCGGCAGGCAGCAGTCCGGCATGGTATTCGTCGAGACCGAGCGTGTCGGCTACGAACATCCCCACCTGCTCATGATCGCCGGTGAGCATCACCGTGCGCTGGACGCCGAGACGCTTCAGGCTCGCCACCGCCTCACGGGCGTCGGGCTTCACCTGGTCAGAGATGACGACATGTCCGGCGTAGCTTCCGTCGACGGCAACATGCACTACGGTACCCACATGTCCCTGACATTTCACGCAGCTGTGCACCTCGGCACCCACCTTGCGCATCATCTTCTCATTGCCCACGCAGACGCGGTGACCGTTGATCATGGCCTGCACACCATAGCCTGCCACCTCTTCGATGTTCTCGACGCGGCAGTTGTCGTGCTCGTCGGGATAGGCTTGGCGCAGCGCCGCGGCGATGGGGTGGGTGGAGAAACGCTCTACGTGGGCGGCGAGATGGAGCAGTTCATTGGCATCCATCCGGTCGGGATGCACGGCATCAACGGCGAAGACACCTTTGGTCAGCGTGCCGGTCTTGTCAAAAACCACTGTGGAGCAGCGTGCGAGCACGTCCATGTAGTTGCCGCCCTTGATGAGAATGCCGCGACGCGACGCACCGCCGATGCCGCCAAAGAATGTCAGAGGCACCGAGATGACCAAGGCGCATGGACAGCTGACCACCAAGAAGGTCAGCGCCCGATAGAGCCACGTGCCGAAGGCGTCGGCATAGCTCGGGGAGAAAAATGGTGGGATGAAGGCTAGGGCAAGTGCCATGAACACCACGATGGGCGTGTAGACATGGGCAAAACGGGTGATGAACGTCTCACTCCGCGACTTGTTGGCACTGGCGTTCTCCACGAGGTCAACGATTTTCGAGGCCGTGGACTCACCGAAACTCTTCGTGGTCTTAATGCGCAGCACGCCGGAGATGTTGACACAGCCCGAGATGACCTCACCGCCAACGTCCACGCCGCGTGGTATGCTCTCACCGGTGAGGGCTACGGTGTCGAGGCTGGAGCAGCCCTCAACGACGGTGCCGTCGAGTGGGATCTTCTCGCCGGGCTTCACCACGATGGTCTCGCCGACCTTCACGTCAGCGGGTGCTACGACGGTGACCTGCCCTCCGCGCTCCACGTTGGCGGTGTCGGGGCGAATGTCCATGAGCTTGGTGATCGACTCGCGGCTGCGGTCTTCGGCATAGTCCTCAAAGAGCTCGCCAACCTGGAAGAACAGCATCACGAAGACAGCCTCGGGAAACTGTGGTTCGGCGCCGGGGAGAAAGCCGATGAGCAGGGCACCGATGGTGGCTACCGCCATGAGGAAGTCCTCGTCGAAGGGGTCGCCCTCGCGGATGCCTTCCCATGCTTCGCCCAGCACATCGTAGCCTACGATGAGATAAGGAACGAGGTATACTAACAGTTGTCCCCATACGGGCATCGCTATGTTGCGGTTCACGAGCCATGCAGCCAATAGGAGCACGGCAGACAGAATGATTCTCAGCAGTTTTTTGTTCATCGCTTTCTGTGTTTTATATTTCTGGGTGCAAAGGTAAGAAGTTTGGCGTGCAACCGGGTTGCAAAGTGAGGCCTCACCCCCGTCCCCCCTCTCCCCAAAAGCCTCACCCCCGTTCCCCTCTCCCAAGGAGAGGGGAGTGATATGCTGCAAGGGACGAAAGAAGGGGTAACTGGTGATGGTACTGCAAAAGACGAACCGAGGGCGTGAACTGTCAAAACCAATAAGTATTGCTGGTGATATTGATTTTCTTTCTATCTTTTTGCCTTTATGGATGACAAGGTAAGAAATAAAACCGTATATTTGCAAGCAGCAAGCAGCATGGAGAGACTGTGTTGCGGGTAACCAGTAAACGGAAGTGCAATGAAGAGCAAGTCCTATCTCTATAAGCATAGCGACAGGTTGGTGATGATCTTCCTGTTGTCACTGGCCTTGGCGGGCATCGCCCTAATGTTTTGTGTGGGCGGAAACGGTGGGGACACGACAGCCGTCGCGGACTCTACGGCCGTGGCGACAGAAAATCGAAAAGGCAACGTGTCCTATGCTCAACCTATGGCTCGTCACGCCCGCTTTGCCTTCGACCCGAACACTGCCGACAGCACCCAGTTGCTCAGGCTGGGACTGCAACCCTGGCAGGTGCGCAGCATCTATAAATATCGGGCGGCAGGTGGTGTCTTCAGCCGAAAGGAAGACTTTGCACGGCTCTACGGACTGACAAAAAAACAATATGAGGAATTGGCACCCTATATCCGTATCGGCAGCGACTATCAGCCGGCGGCAGACTATTACGGATATGGAAGAAGCGGATACAGTAACGGAACAACGAAGGCAACGCGCACAGAAAGCGACACCTCTCGACACTATGACTATCCTCACAAGCTCAGCGCGACGGAGCATGTGAATCTGAATCTCGCCGACACCAATATGCTGAGACGTGTGCCGGGTATCGGCCCGTATTGGGCTCGACGCATCATCAACTATCGTGACCGCTTGGGCGGCTTTGTCTCTCAAAAGCAACTGATGGAGATCGACGCTGAATTTCCTCAGACGGCTATCCCCTATCTGAAGATAACCTTAGGCAATGTGCACAAGATGAACGTGAATACACTGACTTTGGCAGAACTGAAACGCCATCCCTATATCAACTATTATCAGGCTAAGGCCATCGTGGACTACCGCCGGTTGCGCGGTCCTATCCACAGCCTGAATGATCTGAGACTCTGCAAAGACTTCCCACCGGAAGAAATCAAGCGACTGGAACCCTATGTGACGTTTTAGCTATCAGAGTGTGGGCTAAACGGTAGATGTTGTTCTTCGACAAAAGAGTTATCAAGAATTTGAGAATGGGAGAATACAATTATCGTTTGAAGATAATAGTCTAATTCTCAAGTTCTCCAATTCTCCAATTCTTGATAAAAAGGAAAAAGCGGATGACAAGCGCCACCGCTTGACTTACGCTTTTGCTGCGATGCACTCGATCTCCACGCGGGCGTTCTTGGGCAACGTCTTGATGGCAACTGCCGAGCGGGCAGGGTAGGGAGCCTGGAAGAACTCAGCATAGACGCTGTTCATGTCGGCGAAGTCGCCCATGTCTGCTAGGAAGACCGTAGTCTTCACCACATCGGTCATGGTCAGTCCGGCTTCCTTCAGGATGTGCTGGATGTTTGTCAGGCTTTGTCGGGTGAGCTCTTTGATGCCTCCCTGTGCGAACTCGCCTGTGGCGGGGTCTACGGGAAGCTGTCCACTGACGAAAACGAAGTTGCCGGCTTGGATGGCCTGGCTGTATGGGCCGATGGCTGCCGGAGCGTTGTTGGTTGAAATCTGTTTCATGATATGTTGATATTAAAGTTGAACGATACACCTATTATATATAGGACTCTTGGTTGCCGTTTTGTACGTTGTCTTACCGATGATGCTGCTTGACGATGGCCAGCGAAAAGACGCTGACACGCACGTCGCCCGCCGTGGAAAGCTGGGAGGCCAGTGCGGTGGTGGTGGCTCCCGTGGTGACCACATCGTCGACGATGAGCACGTGGCGGTGGCGGATAGCGTCAGCGTCGATGAGCTGAAACGCGTCTTTCACGTTTTCGAAGCGCTGTTCGGTGCTCAGGTGGGTTTGACTTTGGGTAAACGTCGTGCGGCGTGCTACGTGAGTGAGAACGGGTACGCCGGTGATCTCGCTGATGCCCTGTGCGAGGAGCTCGCTTTGGTTGTAGCCCCGTTGTCGCAGTCTCGAAGGTGCCAGGGGCACAGGGATGATCGCGTCGATGCCGTCGAGAAAACCTGTCCGCAGCATCTGCCGACCGGCTTCCCGGCCCAGCCAGAGACCCATCTCGGGACGGTCGTGGTATTTCAGATCAAAGAGAAAGTTGCGACGGTCGTCGTACATATAATAGAATAAGGAGGCACCGCGCTCGAAGTTCCGTATTTTGCCATAGAGTCTGTCGACCATCAGATTGTCGTAAGGACGCTCCAGAAATCCCGTGTAGGGCAGTCCCAGTAGGCAGGACGAGCAGAGTTGAGACTCGTTGGCAGCCAGCCGCCGGCCACAGATCGGACAGAAGCGCGGCATGACGAAATCGAGCAGACGGTCAATCCAACTCATCATCGCCGTCGAGATCTTCTTCGCTCACGCTGTCGATGCACTGTCGGATGAGGTCGAGCGAATAGCCGCGTCCCATGCCAAACTTGATGAGTTTCATGCTGCGCTCGTAGTCGCTGTCGGCCTTGATAGTCGGCCACTTGGCTTTGAGCAACGGTCGCAACTGTTCGAGATAAGCACTGTCGGGCACACGGTCGAGCACAGGCGTGTAGACATCTGCCGACACGCCTTTGGCGTAGAGTGCCTGTTCGATCTTGCGGCGTCCCCATTGGTTGAAGCGTATCTTGTCCTCGACGAAGGCCTCGGTATAGCGGCTGTCGTCGACATAGTGGTTGGTTACGAGATAGTCGATGACCGTTTGCCGGTCTTCGGCTGCAGTGCTCGGCTTTGGCACAGAGGGCGGCGAGCTTTGCCGTGGCTCGCGCGGTTTCCTCGTTGATCATGGTCGGTTTCCTTTTATAGATTTTATAGAAGCTATAGAGATTATAGTATCTATAGAGGCTATAGCTATCTACAGTCGACTATAGAAACTATAGCCTCTATAGTCGCTATTCTTGCTTTCTTGCGGTCGCGAACCGCTGCTTGCCGTAGTCGTCTTCGCGAATCGTCACCGCTTCATAGCCCAAAGAGACCAGCAGACGGCTGAGAGCCTCGGCGTAAAGTGGGTTGATTTCGAAACAGAGACGGCCTTTCGGTCGCAGTCGTCGCAGCCCCAGCTCGGCGATGGCACGGTAGAATCGCAGCGGATCGTCATCGGGCACGAAGAGCGCTGTCGGCGGTTCGTAGTCAAGCACATTGCGCGCCATCGTCGTGCGCTCCTTGTCCTTCTTCACTTTCTTCTCCTTTTCTCGCTTCCGCAAAAACGTTTTCTTTTGTTTCGGAAAGCACGTTTCCTCTCGCTTCTGTAAGCACATCTTTTCTTGCCTCCGCGAGTACATCGTTTTGTCGGAAGAGCACCTGCGTACCTAAGCGAAAGGCATTGTCTCGCGCTTGTCGCAAGGCCTCGGCACTGATATCCCAGGCTTCCACCAGGGCTTGCGTGGCTTCCAAAGCAATGGTGATGGCGATGCAGCCCGACCCGGTGCCTATGTCGAGGACATGCGCGCCGGTGGGCAGACCATCCAAGACCAGGCGGCACAAGCCTTCGGTCTCGGGGCGCGGGATGAGCACGCCGGGTGCCACATGGAACGAGCGACCGTAGAAGTCGGCCTCGCCAAGCACATACTGTACGGGCTCTCCGGCCTCCAGCCGCTGCCATATTTCATGCAGCTTTGTTTCGTCGTCTGCCGATAATTCACTAACTTTGCCACAGACAAGGTCAGTGAGGCTGAAGCCA
>ONYS01000119.1 GCA_900322095.1 uncultured Prevotella sp. | reverse complement strand
CACCATCACCACGGCAGGAAGATATTGCATATAGTCGTCAACAGGACGGCGGAAGTGGGGCAAGAAGTCGTTGCGAAGCTTTCTGAACTTTGTGTCCTGGTGCTTCACGATGAGACCGCCGGCAATGAGCGGCACACCCATATAAGTAGCACGGAAAAGACGAGACTTAAAGGCGCGGTCCATCCATTCCAGCTTTGGGTTTAGTCGAAGGGTATCTTTGGAGATAGCGTTGGGATCGGGGGCTACGTGCGCTGCAGGCATCAGTTGCACTGCAGCTGCCTGCAGGGTGTCTGGAGAATATTCTTCGGCCACACATGGGGCTATGCTGGAAAAAGTTAGCAATGCGTATGCAAAGATTGTCGTTTTCATCATATCTGTCTATGAAACGCTTTTTATCCTACAATATTTTGTAATTATTACAAAATATGTCCGTTTTTTCAACATTAATATTCTTTTCGCCGATTAGCGACACACACACCGCTTCGGACTGACAGCCTTTGCAACAAGGCTGAGCCTCGTCTGTAAAGCTCCCAACATGTTTGCCTCTGTCTACAGACGATTCAATTATGGCCAATACCAACTTCTATTTCCGCTTATTCATGCCGGCCGGCATATGGAAGCCCGTCGGCCCCCAAAAGCCTGCCCGCTGGCTCCCATATGGAAGCCGACGGGTTGTCATCTGTAGGACGGCACCAACAACCGTTTTTTCATAGACAAAGAGCTGGATTCCCAGCCATGGAAATCCAGCCCTCAGTTTTCGTATTCTAAAAGCGACAGCTTCAGCCAGACAGTATTATACCGTCTGGTCAATACAGAAGGGACTACCGACGAAGCAGCTTACCAGTTGTCGCTCCGCCATGGGAAAAGCGGGTCGCTCCGCCATGGGAAAAGCGGCAGATGAGCAGCGTTGGCCACATTGCCGATCAGAAAATTGCGGAAGCCATAGCGCACGGCCACGGGGTGCTTCACCTCAGGACAAGTGATGATGATGCCCTTCGTCCAATAATAGTAGGCATTGGCCTTGTGGAACACCTTGTCGGCACCGGCAAGCTCAAAGCCATGGATGTCCTCGTAGCGCGAGATGGCCCTGTAGTCGTTCTTGAGATGCACAAAGCACGTGTCGCCAACGAACTTATAGTCGCTCACCTGCGGACTCTCACACATCAGGCCTTTCATGCCGTAGTCGTGGTTGAGGGCGATGTAGGCCAGACGCTGTCCCACCTGGCGCTTCTGCGAGCAATGAATCTGCTGCGACTCCCAAGGGTATACGAGGTCGTCGGTGCAGACAAGGTCACTGTTGGGAATCATCTGGGCTGCCTTTAATTGTTGTTCGCGCAGTCTTGCGCCCTGCTCGCCGTTGACGTTGTCATAATAATAAGGTGCAATCTGCACGAAATAGAAGGGAATCTCGCCCAGCTTGAAGTCGCGCCGCCATTGGTCGACGAGGATTTTCAGCCGTTGGGAGTACTGGTCGCCGGGGTCGCCCACGTTGGAACATCCCTGATAGAAGAGGATACCCTTGACGGTATAGTTGAGGATGGGCGAGAAGGTGCCGTTGCCCCAGACGAGCGGACGATGATAGTCGTAGCCGAACTTCTTCACGTTTGCGGCAGAGTCGAGGCTCTCCTTGGTATATTTCTTGAGGTTGTCGGCATCGAGCCAACTCTCCACGCGCGTTCCGCCCTTGTTGGCGAGGATGAGTCCCACGGGAATGTCAAGGGCCTCGTTGACGGTCTTGGCGAAAAACCATCCCGTGGCCGAGCAGTCGCCGACAGTAGTAGGCGAGATGGCCTCCCAGTGGCACTGGGCGTCGTTGAGCGGCTTCATGCTCATCACAGGCGGAATCTTCACGTAGTGGATGCCGCCATACTTGCGGGCGCCCACCACTTCTTCGTTGTATCCCTCAACAGGACAGTTGTCGAAGCCTTTCACGGGCATCTCCATGTTGCTTTGTCCGGCGCAGACCCACACCTCACCGCTCAACACATTGCGGAGCGTGGTCTTGTCGCCGTCGTCGAAGGTGATGGTCAGCGGCGTGTAGCTGGCCTTGGGCGTACGCACGGTCAGCAGAAACTCACCGTTCTTACCGGTTTTGGCCTCAGCCACATCATTAGACCACGAGTTCGTGACGCGCACGGTAGTTCCTGGCTTGTCCCATCCCCACAGGCGCACGTCGGCATTCTGCTGCACAATCATTCCGTCGCTGAGCAGATGAGGGAGCCTCACTTTGGCACTCGTCTCCGTTGCCGGCAAAGCAAGCAGCACGGCAAGAGACAACAGTTTGAATTTGTTCATCGGTTATTATTTTTTATCATTAAAGTTCTCATTCAGGTATTGCAAAGTTACGAATTATTCTTGTTTTCGGCCGAACATTGATTCGTTTTTTACAGTCCCCGGAACAAGTTTGGCACAATACTATTAGTTTTGGACAATAAACGTCAAGTCATTTGGCTCAATAAGCAATAACTTTGCACACAGAAACGAATCTATAAAACGTCATAACCAAATGAAAAGAATACTCAGCTTATTTTTCACTCTTCTGCTGCTCCTTCCCGTCGGTGCGCAGATTAGAGGCAACAATATCACCGTCAGCGTTCAGCCCGACCATCGCGACTGGAACTACAAGACGGGCGAGAAGGCCACGTTCCGCATCAGTGTCCTCAAGTCGGGCACAACACTGCCGGGCGCCCGTATCGACTTGGAGGCAGGACCGGTGATGTATCCCGACGTGAAGAAGAGCCTCACGCTGAAAGAGGGCGAGACCCAATGGACGGGTAGCATGAGCCGTCCGGGATTCTACCGCGTGAAGGTGACGGCCCACGTTGACGGAAAAGACTACGAAGGACTCTGCACGGCAGGCTTCTCGCCCGAGCAGCTTCGTCCGGCAACCCAGGAGCCCAAGGATTTCGACGCTTTCTGGAAGTCGGCTCTCGACGAGGCGCGCCAGATTCCGCTCGACTCGAAGCGCATCCTGCTGCCCGAGCGCTGCACGGATGAGGTCAACGTCTATGAGGTGAACTTCCAAAACAATGCCTGTGGCAGCCGCATCTACGGCATTCTGTGCGTTCCCACAAAGCCGGGCAAGTACCCGGCCCTGCTCCGCGTTCCCGGTGCCGGCGTGCGTCCCTATCAGGGCGACAGCTGGACGGCCTCGAAAGGATGCATCACGCTCGAGATTGGCATCCACGGCATCCCCGTGACCATGCAACAGAAAGTCTACGACGACCTTCTTGCCGGTGCGCTCAACGGCTATTGGAACTGCAACCTCGACGACCCGCAGAACAACTATTACCGTCGGGTAGTCGTGGGATGCGTGCGCTGCGTGGACTACATCGCCTCTCTGCCCGAGTGGAACGGCAAGCAGCTCGGCGTCACGGGCAGCAGTCAGGGAGGATTTCTCTCGCTCTCCACGGCAGCCCTCGACCCACGTGTGACGTTCATCGGCGTAGTCCACGATGCTCTCTGCGACCACGAGTCGGAACTGAAAGGCGTGGCAGGCGGTTGGCCCCACTATTTCTACAACGTAAAGAATGTAGACCCAAAGCGCGTAGAGGGTGCCCGCTACTACGACGGTGTAAACTTTGCCCGTCGCGTGAAGTGCAACAGCTGGTTCAGCTTCGGCTACAACGACGAGGTAGTGCCACCGACGTCCTCCTACAGTACCTATAATATATGTACGTCTCCCAACAAGACGCTGAGCGTCTATCAGCAGACCGGCCACTTCTGGTATCAGGAGCAGTGGGACGAGTGGGAGAACTGGCTGCTCAAACAGATGGGACTATAATTGACCTCCCAAACAGATAGGAGCAATAATTGGCTTCTCAAACAGATAGGGGCAATAATTGGCTTCTCAGACAAATGGGCCTATAAAAAGTGATAAACATCATATAGATAAAATAGATTTGGTTTTTCGATGCCGGACGTGCAACTGTGATAGTTGGATGTCCGGCATATTTCGTTATCCATGCCTTCTACTCTATGAATAGCTGTATATCTACTGAACATCATCTAGTTAACTGTCTGCCTGCGCGCTTCGCGCTAGTGTGCCACCTCCGGGGCACTGAGTCCAGAGCAGGAGGGGGCTCGCTATCCCCAGTCTGCGCTCCTGACGTCGCTTGACTGGGGTTACTGAGAGTCAGCCCATTCTGGGCTGGAAAAGATAGAAGACCCACTCCCACCCCCTCCCTACGAGTGAGGGGGAGAAACAAGCGAAGGGTAAATGATAGGAGCGCATAGGAGGGCCGTCATTCCTGACGGCCAAGAAAGAAGGACCGCTTGCTCATCACAATTAAATCCTTGGTCGTCAGGAATGACGACACTCCTACTACTACAGAGGGAAGGGGAGAAGCAAGCGGAGGGTAAATGACAGGAGTGCATAGGAGGGAGTGGAGAAGCAAGCGGAATAGTGCCCCGAAGGGGTACACTTTCAGTAACCCCTGTCAAGCGACGATAGGAGCGCAGACTGGGGATTATGTACAGCTACTATAACTGGACTCAGTGACTCGAAGAGCCACACCAGCACGTAGTGCGCAAAGGGAGTGGCGAAGTATATAAAGTCAGGAGAGAGGCTGAATAGTAAAATTCTCTTACCCTTGACAAGGCCACTGATTCTTTATATTTCTCTAGAATTCAAAAAATTGAGAATCATTCATGTGAATAGCAAAATTCTCTAATTCTCTAATTCTTGACAAAAAAATCTTATTCACGAAAACCTCTTATTCTTGACAAGACCTCCAATTCTTGATTATTCTTCTAGAATTCAGTGAATTTCAGAATCGTTCCTATACCCGGCAAAGAAAGAGAATTCTCTAGATTCGAGTATCCAGAAGTTGAAAACCGAGAGATGAGGCGAGTACCACCGAGCGGTAGCGTGCGTACCACCGAATGGTAGCGTGAATACCACCGAGTGGTAGTGTGATTACCGAGCGGTAATTCGATTACCACCGAGCGGTAATCCATAAAACTCTCGGAAAAAGACATAGCCAGACAGCGATTGCGCATTGCCATCTCTCCTATATTTCCACGGATATTCTCCGGCGCACAGAAATAAACCTTCAATGGCATATATCTATTTGCAATAAATTTACTTGAACATCGTTATCAAGATAATAGTTGCGACAGCAGCAATCAGCGCTGCTTAATATCATCATCAATCAATTTTATGAAACAAATCATTACCCACTTCACTGACGACGACCTCTATAAATTCACCATGTGCTGTGCCGTCATCGACAACTTCCCAAGAGCACAGGTGAAATACAGCTTCAAAGACCGGGACAATACCGTCTATCCCGACGGCTTCGACAAGCTCGTCATGGAGCAGGTGAAATATCTCGAGAACGTTGTCATCACGGATGAAGAGATTGCCTTCATGCGGCGCAAGTGCAACTACATCCCCGAGTGGTTCTATCCCTATCTGAAGGGATTCCGCTACGACACATCGTGGGTGAAGGCATGGCTCGACGACGAGCACCATCTCCACATCGAATTCGAGGGAGCATGGAGCGACACCATTCTGCTCGAAGTGAAGGTTCTGGCTATCGTATCTGAACTCTACTACATCGTGACCGGACAGGACAAAGTGAACTACGAGGACTACTATCGCAAGTCTTACAACAAGGCAGAGCGTCTGCTTGGCGCCGGCTGCACCTACACCGACTTCGGCACGCGCCGCCGTCTCTCCCTGCAGGCTGAGGACGTGATGGTGAAAGCCATGAAAGACTGCTATCTGTCGAAGCAGTGGAAAGGCAAGTTCGTAGGCACTAGCAATGTGTGGCTCGCCATGAAATACGACCTCACTCCCGTCGGCACGATGGCCCACGAGTTTGTTTGCGCCATTGGCGGCATGTACGGTCCGCAGATGGCCAACCACTTGGCTATGGAGTCGTGGCGCAACACCTTCCGTGGAGCACTCGGAACCTACCTTTATGATTCCTTCGGATGGGACATCTTCTCGCTTAACTTCAGTGAGGACTTCGCCAATCTGTTCAAGGGTCTCCGCATCGACAGTGGCGACAACCGCGAGGAACTGCAGCGCATCGTGAAGAAATACCGTTCGCTCGGCGTCGACCCGAAGACCAAGCAGGTGATTTTCTCCAATGCCCTCAACACCGACGAGGCCATTGAGGTGCAGAAGTATGCAGAGAAGTACGTGCAGCCCTCATTCGGCATCGGCACCCACTTCACCAACGACTTCGAAGGCATCAAGCCGATGAACATCGTCATAAAACTCGTGGCCGCCAAGATTACAGAGGCCTGGCCCTACTACAACGAGACTTGCAAGCTCAGTGAGGACGAGGAGAAGCATATCGGCGAGCCCGCTGTCATCAAGCGTTTCCAGGAAGCTATCCACTGGAAGGAGAGAGAACAATAAAGAGAAAATAGAAATTTGTAATAGAAGACCCACCCCCAACCCCTCCCTACAAAGGGAGGGGAGAAGCAAATAGAGGTCAATCCCATAACGCCCTTCCTATAAACGCCTCTCCAGAGAATAAAGAACGATGGCGAGTGACCAACAATTTAGTTTTTCTACACTAATGTCCATAAATGATCATAAATGACTCATGAATAATAACCTTTATGGTTCATTCATGGATGATTAATGAACATTCAATGTTAAAAAAAAACATTAATTCATCCCTTCAGAGGAAGGTAGGAGGGCCGTCATTCCTGACGGCCAAGAAAGAAACTGGATTATTCTATAAGAAATTCGTTCGGAAAGACGTCCGGTTGTTCTGTCAGAAACTCGTTCGGAAATCTTGGCCGTCAGGAATGACGGCCCTCCTATACGCCCTATCGTTTAATAAATGCTTCCTTTTGCTACTTTTCTCCCTTCGGAGGCACGGGTAGGTCTTTTTCCTTTGGAAAGATTGGGATGGGTACTTCTTCAAAAACCTTTTTTTGCTATTACTTTTTGTTTATTCCGCTTAAAAGCAGTAACTTTGCACCCGCAAAGATGAGCCGAGGCAGTAGTCTGCGTGTCTGTATGCTCATTCCCCCTCAGATTTTATACAACTTCAACATGGCGAATTCGCAGGTTTGCCGCATAATCACTTACTATTATGTCATATTTATTTTCATCAGAATCGGTATCTGAGGGACACCCCGACAAGGTGGCCGATCAAATCTCAGACGCTCTTCTCGACCAGTTTCTCGCCTACGACCCCAACGCCCACTGCGCCATCGAAACCTTTGTCACCACCGGACAAGTGATCATTATGGGTGAGGTGCGCTCGTCGGCCTACATCGATCTTCAGACTATAGCCCGCAAGACCATCAAGCGCATCGGCTATACCAAAGGCGAATACCAGTTCGACGGCAACAGCTGCGGAATCCTTACTGCCATCCACGAGCAGAGCGAGGACATCGACCGCGGTGTGAGCCGCAAGGACAGCATGAACCAGGGCGCCGGCGACCAGGGAATGATGTTCGGCTATGCCACGAATGAGACCGAGAACTACATGCCCGTCACCATCGACCTGGCCCATCTCATCATGCGCACGCTGACCGACATCCGCAAGGAAGGCAAAGTGATGACCTATCTGCGTCCCGATGCCAAGAGTCAGGTGACCGTGGAATACAGCGACGACGGCGTGCCACAGCGCATCCACACCATCGTGGTGAGCACTCAGCACGACGAATTCATTAAGCCAGATTTCAACGCGACCGACCAGAAGAAGGCACAAAGAGAGGCCGACGAGAAGATGCTCGCCAAGATTCGCGAGGACGTTATCAACATCCTCATGCCACGCGTGCTGGAGCAGGTGGGCCCGAAAGTGAAGGCTCTCTTCGACGACAACATTCAATATTTCGTCAATCCTACCGGCAAGTTCGTCATTGGCGGACCTCACGGCGACACCGGTCTGACCGGCCGCAAGATTATCGTCGACACCTATGGTGGCCGTGGCGCACACGGCGGTGGTGCCTTCTCGGGCAAAGACCCCTCGAAGGTGGACCGCTCCGCAACCTATGCCGCACGCTGGATTGCCAAGAATATGGTAGCCGCAGGCGTGAGCGACGAGATGCTTGTGCAGATAGCCTACGCCATCGGTGTGGCCGAGCCCGTCAGCATCTACGTCAACACTTACGGTAAGAGCCACGTCAATATGAAAGACAGCGAGATTGCCGAGAAGATCAATCAGCTCTTCGATCTCCGTCCGAAGGCCATCGAGAAACAGCTGAAGCTGCGCCAGCCCATCTATTCGGAGACAGCCGCCTACGGTCACATGGGCCGCAAGAACGAAGTAGTACACAAGGAGTTCACCAGCCTCTATCACGAGACGAAAGAAATGGATGTGGAACTCTTCACCTGGGAGAGACTCGACCGCATGGACGAGATTAAAAAAGTATTCGGAATAAAATAGAGACAGCTGGAGCCAAGCCTGCACATTAAGGCCCGAACAGCCTGGCAGCAATCGGTGCTCCGCTTCTCGATAATCAATGATTGACAACGACACAATACTGTTCACAACCGACACGCTGGCACCTGTAGAGAAGGTGCCAGCGTGCTTGAAGCGTTTGCCCAAACCCAAGCCGGTGAACGTGAAGGAGCTGCATGCCGATGTGTTTGAGGATTCCACCCACATCACGTCCATCCTCTCTGGCGACACGCTTTTCGTGGAGCGGGGTGGGGCAGGCTACGGCGAGCAGGGCGAACCCGTTCCCTACAACATCGCCAACGACAACTTCATCATCTCGCTGTTGCTGGCCTGCTTTCTGCTGGCGCTCTTCGCTTCGGCCCAAAGCCATCGCTTCATCGTCCGTCAGGCCAAGAACTTTTTCTCGGCACCGCGACGCGAGTTCAGCGACATCACTGAGACCTCCAACGAGCTCCACTTCCAGCTCTTCCTGGCCCTTCAGACCTGTCTGCTCGGCGCGCTCATCTATTTTTTCCTTTGGCATGGTGGCGACACGAGCGTCAACTTCTCCGACAAATATAAGGAGATAGGCATCTATACCGGCATAGTGGCGGTATACTTCATCGTGAAATTGCTGCTCTACTGGATTACGGGCTGGGTGTTTTTCGACATCCGCAAGACCGAGCAGTGGACCAAGGCCTACCTCTTTCTCGTCTCTTCAGAGGGTGTGCTGTTGCTGCCTGCCGTGATGCTTTGCACATACTTCAAAACCAATTCCCAGAACCTGCTTATTTACGTATTTGCAGTCGTTGGAATTGTCAAATTACTAACACTTTACCGCACTACAGTCATCTTTTTCAGAAAGAAAAACGTCTATCTGCAAAATATTTTGTACTTTTGTGCGCTCGAAGTGGTACCTGCCTGCATTCTTGCTGGTATTCTACTGCTTACAAGTAACTATTTGAGATTAATTTTATAGGATCCGATGATAAAGAAAATACTCATTTCGCAGCCTCAACCGGCAAGCGACAAGTCGCCGTAT
>ONYS01000118.1 GCA_900322095.1 uncultured Prevotella sp. | reverse complement strand
ATTAACACTAGGGGTGATTATCTGGGGCATAAACAGCCAACATCGACGATAAGTTAGGAAACTTTAACAAGTGTGCTTGAACACTCTCTGCAATGCGGGATAGAGCATACAAGACAGCTCTCTATGTTTTAGGGACATCCCCTCTGCTTCTTGTCAATACAAGGCCTACGCCTATGACGTGGGTAAACGCTTCATGTCCAGTCTTAAAATGAGAAAGCCCCCCTAATTTATCCCGAACTGACTTAGTTTTATGTCGATCAAGTATTTAGTGCCATGATCATTCATCTGCGAGATCTGCGGAATCAGCGTAAAACTATATAGCACGCAGATTCCGCAGATAACAGATTCAGCGCCGCAATACAGATGGCGCGGCTAGCCCCTTCTGCGCTCTTTGTCCCCCTTGCTGTATAGCATTCGGTTCATTCGATAAATTCGTTAGACCTTTATTTCGTGCACGCCGACATTCCTCATATTTGCATCACAGCAAGAGAACTTTGCAGTGATGTTTTGTGTCCGTAACAAGGAAACTAACAGTCTTAGAGGCGTGTGACAGTTTGGTATGTCTTGACTAAAGTTGACTTTTGCAACTACTTTATAAAGCGGAGCTCCTTTTACGAATCATCTCTGTTTAATGCCAACTTCTGATAGACAGAGGGTGTCATGCCCGTCACTTTCTTGAACGCCGCGATGAAAGCAGATGAAGAATTGAATCCCAAATCCCGACCTATGCCCATAAGAGTATACTTGGAATAATAATCAGGCGAAGTGATGCGACGGCAAGCCTCACGGATTCTGTACTCCCGAAGAAGTCCTTTGAAATTAACATCATAAGCTTCGTTAATAGCATAGGATACGTATTTTGTATTTGACTCCACAGCGTCGGCAAGCTGCTTCAAACTGAACTCAGGGCTGGAAATGATATTAACATCAGTCATTACGTTTTCTATTTTCCGTAGAAGCAGAGTCAACATCTCATCAGATATGGGGTTATCCGACTTGTCATCTGCCTCATCTCCACTCTTCGATGCATGTAGTGCTACCATTTCCGCATATTGATTCAACAGCCGTTTTTGCTGATCCCGTTCTTTCCTCAACTGCTCACTTTTCTCAACCAAGAGCAATTGGGCCTGTCTCACTCTCTTATAGTTGCGCCACACAACAACAAAGAGCACAACCATAAGGACAACAAGCAACACAACGAGCAGAATGATGGCCGTCTGCGCATGGTTTCGTGTGGTCAAACTCGCTATTGTCTGCTGCGATTGTTTATTTTCTATTTTGAATATACGGTTTTCCGCGTTCTTTACCTGGCTCTTATCCATAATCGAATCCGAAAGATTCAGATATTTATTGTGCAAGGCCTCACGTTTGACGCTATCGCCCTTCATTGTGTAGGCCCGTTCCATACCTTTATAGATATCGTTCAAAACCATGCTGTAGTCCATTTTCTGAGCCAAAACTCTACTACGCTCAAAGTTGACGATGGCCGAGTCCGGCATATTTAAATCCAAATAGACATTCGCAACGGCACTTCTCTCCTCTATGGCATACTGTTCATTGGCCAGACGGTTGAGGGCATAGTCGATGGCTTGCTCCATATATTTTATCGCTTGCTCATAATGTTTCTCAGATCGGGCAACAAATCCCAATGACTGAAGCCTAAAAAACTCATGTTGAGCTTTGGGCATGGCGTCGGATAGCGAAAGTTGTATGTGGAACATCCGCCGTGCGTTCTCAGGATCGTTGCTCAGTCCATAGGCTCCAACCATATTGCTTGCCAGTGCGTATTGCATTTTCCGGTCGTGCTGACCGAGAGCCGCCTGAAAGGCCTTGTGGTAATAATATATGGCCCTGTCGATGTTGCCCATTTGCAAATAGACGTTGCCCAAATTTCCCTGGCACACATTAAACATATATGTATCGCCATGTTGTTGCGCTGCTTCCAGACCTCGGGTGAAGCATTCAAGGGCAGAGCCCAACTGTCCATTGTTAAAACAGTATTTCCCTTTGGCCACAATATTTGCGACGTAATCATCCTGATCCGAATTGCCATGACAAGCCGACAAAACAAATAACAGAACGACAGAGAATATGATGTATAAGCCTTTCTTCATAGTTGCAAATATAGATAAAAATCCTCGAATGGCATGCCTTGTTGATAAGAAAACAATAGAAAAACCACAAGTTGAGTCGTCTGATAAAGCCGCTAAACATTTCGATTTCTTGAAAACGAAACCTAAAGATGGCAATCTCTTCTTTATTTTCATATCTCTTTTCTAACTTTGTAGCAATGAAATAATATAGTATCCACCAATTCATATTTTTTATGATTCTAACTTTTACTCACCAAAGAATGTTCTACGGAAGATTGCTCTCCGCTCTGTCTGCTTTAGTACTATTTTCAACCATAGCCCAGGCTCAGTCCGATATTATCTCCGCTCAGCCCGAAGGCTTAATCAAGACTTTCGACCTTTCAACTACACAGGTCTATCAGCGCAACCAATATGAGTTCAGTGGCATAAAGATGGACTTAGTCTATCAGGGCGACACCACCGTTTATTTTCCGGATATTGTAACGGCTTTCGGATTTGGAACCTATGTTCGGGGGCAGGTGAGTGGCGACACCATTCTGATCAAATCAGGACAGCATGTTTTTCACCAGGATCCAGTTTATAACTATATGGAACTGGACCTGTATGCCCAGCCTTGCCTGAAGAACGGATCTACGGCAAACGTACTCGGTGATGAATACATCAAATTCCTGAGAAATGCCGATGGCAGTTTATCATCTATTGGAGATACCGGTATTGCCTACGTCGACCAGTATGGTGACCTGATTGGATATAATACGGATTACCTCTTCAGACCTTTCGACTTGCTTACCGACAGTGTCGTTGCTCCTATCGACATTAGCGACAGCGCCTACTGCATGAGCTACACCGACAATTTTGGTAATCCCATCTATCGCCTGGTGAATCTCAGATTTGCCTCCGATGGTGTTTACTTGCAGGGTGTCTCCGAGCAAAGAGCTCCTCAGTCATGGATTCATGGCACATGGGATAACGACAAGTTGGTTTTTGCCTCGCGTCAATATCAGGGCGTGGCCGAAGTATCTTTCCTGGACTTCATCTATGGAGGTACCCAAGATTATTCACAATCCTTGGGCTATCGACTTGACTCCGCCATCGTCTTCGACTATGATGATGGGAGCAAGGCCTTCACCACATCTCAATCGCTTTTGGAGACTTATGGCGACAAAATCCTCATCAGTAGCTACGACGCACCAACGCTTACTCCTTACACGCCTCACGAGGCAGTGCCACAGAAGCCCGGTATGCTCGGCTATTCCGACTATTACGCAAGTAGTGGGTTCGACGTTATACGTTTCAATATCGCACCCGTTGATGAGAATGGCAACTATATCACCCCCGACTCCATCACTTGGCGACTGATTAAGGACGGAGAACCATACACCTTCACCACCGACAAATACCATCAGCTGTCGCAGGACCAGCAAGTGTTCAATTGGGGATTTGCCGACAACATCGACATCGTGTTTGAGGCATGCGGACTGTACAACATCTGGTTCTACGATGCGTGGAACGAACTGCAGTTGGAATGCACCTATACCTACAACGGTCACGCTCACACGGCAATCAGCGACAAGATGGTCAGCACCGGAATCTCCTTGGTCAATTCAGCTCCCAAGAGCGTGAGCTCAGTTAGCTATACCGACCTTGCCGGTCGCACAACCAATGCCGACGCCACTGGCATTCTTATTAAGAAGACCACTTTTGCCGATGGCTCTACAAAAGTAGAGAAAATCATCCGTCGATAATCAATCGATATTAGAGAACTTTAAAATAAAAGCAAATGAAAAAAATTATCTTCACCGCAATTCTTCTGATGTCTGCGGGCGCAGGTATGGCCCAATCGCTTGTCCATGTCTATCGCCCAAGCGCAAGCACCGACGACATCATCACTACCCTTCCGTCTACGGCAAAGGACAGCCTCTATCTTGAAGATACCTACATCATGTCGGGCTACGCATTGCAGCACTACACCTGGAGCGGACATTTCCATCACATCGCTTTTGATGAGAATGGAACCGACGTCTACATCAAAAACATATGTAACGACTATGTTTTCGATACCTACATAAAAGGCACCATCATCAGCGACTCCATCGTTATTCCTACAGGCCAGCACATCTTCCATCAGGATGCAGGAGAGGGACAAGATGAAGTCGACTTCTACCTCCGTGCAGTGAAAATCAACGACGACAGCACCGATGTTGTGCTCGATTCCACAAAGACAAGCATTGTTCTGTATGTTGATGCCAACGGAACTATTCACACCAAGGGCAACGTGGGTGCAGCCTATGCCGACTCTACAGGTGCTATGCTGACAAAGAACATCACTTATCAGTTTGTACCCTTCGACACACTGACAGCCATGGTAAACTTGCCTGAAGGTGTGGACTCCGTAGCCTACGACCTCGTCTACAAGGCCGAGACCGGTGGAAACAACGTGGGAGGTAAGGCAGTCGTTGCCTTCGATGGCAATGATGTCTATGTGAAGGGGCTCTCTCTGAACAAAAAAGGCTGGGTGAAAGGTCTTCTTCAGGACAACGTCATCACCTTCCCTTCGCATCAGTACTTAGGCAGATACAACAACGATGAAAATCTTGAGAGAGATTTTGCCGTATTCTTCAATGGGGCCGAAGACACTGGCGAGAAGGATCTCTTCGGAGAAGTCTATGCCACAACAGATTCTGTAGCATTCCAGTACGATCCTGAGACCAAGGCTTTCTCTACACAGCAAGCTGTAACTGAAACAATTGGAGCCAACAACTCTTATTCCCACATGGTAGCTCCCTCGCTCACACCTTCCTCAACGGGCGGTGAATATCTGCCTGCCGTACCGGCAACGCCTACCATTAAAAGCTTCAAGAACTTCGTATTCACTTATTTCCTTAATGTCACTATCCCATCAACCGATGTCGATGGTAAGCCGCTCAATACCGACAGTCTCTATTATCGCTTCATCGTCGATGGTGAGCCCTTCACGTTCTCTACATCTGAATACAACTACATTGATGAGAACATGACAGAGCTTCCCTATGCTTATCAGGACGAAGGCGGTTATGGTAATGACATTATGAATGTAGGTGGTGACGAAAGAAGAATAACTTTCTATAGCAACCACAGCACATTTGGCGTTGAAACAGTTTACCGCATTAATGGAGTAGAGAATGTCAGCGACCGCTATGTCTACGATGTATCTTCTCAGACCGGCGAAGTTGTTCCCAATGGCATTGAAAGCCTGCAAGCTGCCAAGAACGTCACTCTTTATGATCTGGCAGGCCACAGAGTCGTAACCCCCCCACAAAGTTCGTGGTCAAATAGAACAAGCTTAGAATGAAGCAAAGCTCCTTCCCCCGCCAATTGCGGAAGAAGGAGCTTTTATTATGTGTGACGGCCGTCACACTGTTGTGCGTCGGCCGTCACATTGCTGTGTGTCGGCCGTTACGTTTATGTGTGACGGCCGTCACACTGTTGTGCGTCGGCCGTCACATTGCTGTGTGTCGGCCGTTACGTTTATGTGTGACGGCCGTCACATTTCGTCGTTAATTGTGTGTGAGGTGAAATCTGTGTGACTTTCTCCCACTGAGGCTTAGTTTTATGTCGCTCAAGTATTTAGTGCCATGATCATTCATCTGCGAGATCTGCGGAATCAGCGTAAAACTATATAGCACGCAGATTCCGCAGATAACACAGATGTCGGTGGCCGCAAAGAAACATCTACATCTCTGCGGATCTCACGGACGACAAGTATCTGTTCTGCTCCGTTTGTTCTCGCCTCTGCGGAGCGGCCTTTGCGGGGCGACATCACAAAACCCACGCATAGAATTTGCTATCTCACTCTTTTTTAGTAAATTTGCAATCGTGTAATTATATTTGGGGAGAAAATTAAAATCAGAAATATAAATGGAATACAATTTCAAGGAAATTGAGAAAAAATGGCAACAGCGATGGGTGGACAACAAGACCTATCATGTTGTTGAAGACAAGAGCAAACCTAAGTACTACGTGCTCAACATGTTCCCCTATCCGTCGGGAGCAGGACTGCACGTGGGACATCCTCTGGGCTATATAGCCAGCGACATCTACGCCCGCTATAAGCGCTTGAAGGGATTCAACGTGCTCAACCCCATGGGCTACGACGCCTATGGACTTCCCGCTGAGCAATACGCCATCCAGACCGGCCAGCATCCGGCAAAGACGACCAACGAGAATATTGCCCGCTACCGCAAGCAGCTGGACAACATCGGCTTCAGCTTCGACTGGGACCGCGAGGTGCGCACCTGCGACCCCCACTACTACCATTGGACGCAGTGGGCTTTCGAGAAGATGTTCAACTCGTTCTATTGCACCAAGTGCCAGAGCGCTGAGCCCATTGAGAAATTGATTCATCACTTCGAGACCCGCGGCACGGAGGGCATCCATGCCGCACAGAGCGAGGAGCTCTCGTTCACCGCCGACGAGTGGAACAGCAAGAGCGAGGAAGAGCAGCAGAAGATATTGATGAACTACCGCATCGCCTATCTTGGCGAGACGATGGTCAACTGGTGTCCGCAACTCGGCACCGTGCTGGCCAACGACGAGGTAGTCAACGGCGTCAGCGTACGTGGCGGCTATCCCGTGATACAGAAGAGCATGCGCCAGTGGTGCCTCCGCGTCTCGGCTTATGCCCAGCGCCTGCTCGACGGTCTGGAGACCATCGACTGGAGCGACAGCATCAAGGAGACGCAACGCAACTGGATTGGCCGCTCAGAGGGTACGGAGATGCGCTTCCAGACCATCACTCCGCAGAAGGACGGCACCGAGCGAGAGGGCGACTTCATCATCTTCACTACCCGTGCCGACACCATCTTTGGCGTCACGTTCATGGTGCTGGCTCCCGAGAGTGAGCTCGTCGGTCAGCTCACTACCGACGACCAGCGCGCCGAGGTGGACGAATACCTCAACTACGTGAAGAAGCGCACGGAGCTGGAGCGCATGAGCGACCATAAGGTCACGGGCGTCTTCTCCGGTTCCTATGCCGTCAATCCCTTCACGGGCGACCGCATCCCCATCTGGATTTCAGAGTATGTGCTCGCAGGCTACGGCACGGGCGCCATCATGGCCGTTCCGGCCCACGACAGCCGCGACTATGCCTTTGCCCGCCACTTCAACCTGCCCATCATTCCGCTCATTGAGGGTGCCGACGTGAGCGAGGAGAGCTTCGACGCCAAAGAGGGCACGGTGATGAACTCGCCGCGCGAGGGTGTGAAGTCGCTCAAGGGCTTCTCGCTCAACGGACTCTCCGTGAAGGAGGCCATCCAGAAGACCAAGGAGTTTGTCACGGCTGAGCATCTGGGCCGCGTGAAGGTGAACTATCGTCTACGCGACGCCATCTTCAGCCGTCAGCGCTACTGGGGCGAGCCGTTCCCCGTATACTATAAGGGCGAGATTCCCTATATGATTCCCGAGGAGTGCCTGCCCCTGGAGTTGCCCGACATCGACAAGTATGAGCCCACCGAGACGGGTGAGCCGCCATTGGGCCGCGCCAAGAAGTGGGCTTGGGACACCAGCAAGAACGAGGTGGTGGACAAGTCGCTCATCGACAACAAGACCGTCTTCCCCATCGAGCTCTGCACCATGCCGGGCTTCGCAGGCTCGTCGGCCTACTACCTCCGCTATATGGATCCGCACAACGACGAGGCCCTCGTCTCGAAGGAAGCCGACGAATACTGGCGCCACGTAGACCTCTACGTGGGCGGCACCGAGCACGCCACGGGTCACCTCATCTACAGCCGCTTCTGGAACAAGTTCCTCTTCGATTACGGCTACAGCTGCGAGCAGGAGCCTTTCCAGCGACTCATCAATCAGGGTATGATTCAGGGCCGCAGTAACTTCGTCTACCGCATCAACAGCGACGACCACTCGAAGGCTCCGGTCTTTGTCAGCCTCGGTCTGAAAGACAAGTATGAGACCACGCCCATCCACGTCGACGTGAACATCGTGCATGGCGACGTGCTCGACCTCGACGCCTTCCGCCAGTGGCGCCCCGAATACAACAACGCCGAGTTTATCCTCGAGGACGGCAAGTATGTGTGCGGCTGGGCTATCGAGAAGATGTCGAAGTCGATGTTCAATGTGGTCAATCCCGATATGATTGTGGAGAAGTATGGCGCCGACACGCTGCGTCTCTACGAGATGTTCCTTGGCCCCGTTGAGGCCAGCAAGCCTTGGGACACCAACGGCATCGACGGTTGCCACCGCTTCCTGAAGAAACTCTGGGCGCTGTTCTATGCCAACAGCCGCGGTCAGGAGCAGAACGCCAGCGACTGGCTCGTGACCGATGAGCCGGCATCGAAGGATTCGCTGAAGAGCATCCATAAGCTCATCAAGAAGGTGTCGGGCGACATCGAGCAGTTCTCCTACAACACCGCCATCTCGGCCTTCATGATCTGCGTGGGCGAGCTGGCCCAGCAGAAGTGCCACTCGCGCGAGGTGCTGGAGAAGCTTGTCGTGCTGCTCACGCCGTTTGCTCCCCACGTCTGCGAGGAACTCTGGGAGGCGCTGGGCCACAAGGGCAGCGTCTGCGACGCAGAGTGGCCCGCCTGGGACGAGAAGTATCTCGTGGAGAACGAGATTCAGCTCACCGTGAGCTTCAACGGCAAGGCCCGTTATCAGAAGACCTTCCCCGCCGATGCCACGAAGGAAGACATCGAGAAGGCTACCATCGCCGATGAGAGAAGCCATAAGTATCTCGACGGCAAGACCATCGTGAAGGTGATCGTGGTGCCGAAGAAGATTATCAATATCGTTTGCCGATAAAGCGATCATTCCCATTCCGGCCGTTTCGTGCTGCCGGAATGGGATTACACACATATACATTATTATAATAACTTGTCAACCTAAATATATCTTTTGTATGACACTCGACCGTCAATTAATTCTCAGTGAGAGCAAGGACTATCTATGGATTACCCTTGGCTTGATACAATACGCCTTTGGCTTCACGTTCTTCGTGCTGCCCTATGGCATCGTAACGGGTGGCGTCACGGGTTTCTCGGCCATCCTGTTCTATGCCTTGCAGATTCCTGTGCAGACCACCTATCTGATTGTGAACCTTGCGCTGCTGGTGGTGGGCTTGAAGGTGCTGGGCTTCCGCTTCCTGATGAAGACCATCTACGCCATCTTCATGCTCTACTTCCTGTTGTGGCTGGGCAGCGTGCTGATGCCCACCAATCCCGATGGCTCCTATGTGAGGTTCCTCGGTCAGCAGCAGGAGTTCATGGCGCTCATCGTGGGCTGCTGCATCACCGGCTCCTCGCTGGCTGTCGTGTTCTATCACAACGGTTCTACCGGTGGCACCGACATCATCGCCGCCTCTATCAACAAGTACTACAACTTCTCTCTGGGCCAGGTGCTCTCACTGATTGATGTGTTCATTATCGTGAGCTGCTTGTTCTATCCGCAGTTTGGCGAGATGCCCGCACGTGTCCACAAGACGGTGTTCGGTCTGTGCGCAATGGGTATCGAGTGCTTCTCGCTCGACTTTGCCATGAACGCCAGCCGTCAGAGCGTGCAGTTCCTTATCTTCTCCAAGAAATACAAGGAGATAGCCTACGCCATTGCCACCAAGATGGACCACGGCGTGACGATTCTCGACGGTCATGGCTGGTACACGGGCCACGACGTGAAGGTGATTTGTCTGCTCGCCCGCAAGCGCGAGAGCGTCAACATCTTCCGTCTCATCAAGATGATCGACCCCAATGCCTTCGTCAGTCAGAGTGCTGTGGTCGGTGTCTACGGTGAGGGATTCGACGAGATGAAGGTGAAGATAAAGGATAAACACCTGAAGGAAAACGAGGAACTCACGCGCAAGGCCGAGGAATTCTACAACGAGGTGCAGGAACGAAATCGGTTGGAGAAAGAGAAAGGTTAGTTTTTGAGTTTCTAAGTTCTTAAGTTTTTGAGCTGTTTTGAGTTTTTAAGTTTTTGAGCTTTTAAAGTGTTTTGAGTTATTATGAGTTCTTGAGTATTCATTATTTCTCAACTCTGAGGCTCACGAAAGATAGATTATGAAAAAAATAGTATTTGCCACCAACAACGCCAATAAGCTGAGGGAGATACGCGAGATTCTCGAGGGCACTCAGCTTCAGATACTGTCGCTCAACGACATCGGCTGCCACGAGGACATCCCCGAGGTGTTCGATACCCTGGAGATGAACTCCCACGTCAAGGCCGCCTACATTGCCGTGAAATACGGCTATGACTGCTTTGCCGACGACACGGGCCTCGAAGTCGACGCTCTCGGTGGCGAGCCGGGCGTGCACAGCGCGCGCTACGCCGAAGGCACGGACCACGACAGTCAGGCCAACATGCGTAAACTTTTGGCTAAATTAGGAAATAATAACAACCGCCGCGCACGATTCCGTACGGTGATTACGTTAGCTACACAAAGGAATCTGCGTCCCGTGCGTATCGACGAATTCATGCAGTTCACCGGTGTCTGCGAGGGTGACATCTCCATGCAGCCCCATGGCGACGGCGGATTCGGCTACGACCCCATATTCGTGCCACAGGGCTTCGCCGAGAGTTTCGCCGAGATGGGGGAGGAGAATAAAAACCGCATCTCCCACCGCGGCATTGCCGTGCGCAAGCTCGCCGCGTGGCTGAAGTCGGGCTACGTGGATGCCGACAAAGTTTGATTTTAAATTATCACCAATGAAAAAGTTCGTTATTGCTTCACTCGCTTTCTTCTTCCTTTCCATACCTTTGGCCTTCGCCGACGGATTGTGGAAAGCCTATATGGCCTACGCGGAACCTACAGAGATAGAACAGGCCAGCGGAAACATCGTCTATGTGCTGGCTTCAAACGGACTTTATGCCTACAACCAGACTGATCACAGCATCACCACCTACGACAAGACCAACCGCCTCTCCGACTGCACCATCAACCATATCGCGTGGAACCAGCAGGCGCGACGGCTCGTCATTGCCTACGACAACGGCAACATCGACTTGATGGACAACAATGGCAACGTGACCAATCTCACCGACTTTGCCAATTCCTCCGCCGCAAGCACGGCCATCAACGACATCTACTGCTACGGCAACTATGCTTATCTCGCAACGGGAATCGGTGTGCTGAAGCTCAATGTGGCCGATGCCGAGATCAGCGACACCTATTCGCTGGGCTTCGAGGTGGACTACGTCTACATCGAGGACGGCTATATCTACGCGGCCAGTCAGGCCAAAGGCATCTACCGGGCGCTGCTCACCGACAACCTGCTCGACAGGAGCGTGTGGACGCGCGTGGCCAACTACAAGGCTTCGGGCAAAACTATGGACCCCGAGCTGCTGGCGCTCGTCAAGACGCTTACGCCGGGCGGACCGAAATACAATCATTTCTGGTCGATGCGCTTCAAGAACAACCGTCTCTACACCACGGGCGGCGGATGGGGACACCTCATCGACAGTCATAATCCCGGTGCCATACAGGTGCTCGACGGCGACGAGTGGGTGATCTATCAGGATTCAGGCTTCACGGCGCAGACCGGTATTCCCTATATCGATGTCAACTGCCTTGATGTTGATCCCAACGATGCCAACCACGTGATGGCGGGTGCCAAGGCCGGCCTTTACGATTTCTACAACGGTCGTTTCCAGGCGCTCTACAACAGCACGAACAGCCTTATAGAACCCTTCGACGGCAAGTCGATGACCTATCAGATGGTAACGGGCACGTGCTACGACCGCTCCGGCAACCTGTGGCTCTTTGAGAGTCAGGCCCCCAACCGGTCGCTGATGGAATACACGGCCGACAAGAAGTGGGTGAGCCACGACAAGACGGAGTTTATGACGCTGCGCGACAGCCGTTCGGGCTCGATGAAGAGTGCCGCCTCTATGGAGAGTCTGTTCTTCGACAGCCGAGACCTGCTCTGGATGTGCAACAACCACAGCACCGTGCCTGCGCTCTACTGCTATCAGCCCTCTACCGACGCCGTGCGCTCCTACACGTCGTTTGTCAATGAGGACGGTCAGACGATGAGCGTCACGTTTGTGAAGTGTGTGGCCGAAGACCAGCAGCACAATCTCTGGATTGCCACCAACGCGGGTCCCGTGATGCTCTCTGCGGCCGACATTGCCGATGGCAACACCGTGTTCACGCAGGTGAAGGTGCCCCGCAACGACGGTACCAATCTGGCCGACTATCTCCTTGCTGACGTCGACATCAGTTGCATCGCCGTAGACCGCGCCAACCGCAAGTGGTTCGGCACAATCGACAATGGCGTCTACTGCATCAGTTCGGACAACTATCAGCAGGTGCACCACTTCACGACGTCCAATTCCGACCTGCTCTCCGACAATATTCAGAGCATTGCCATCAACAGCAACACCGGTGAGGTCTACATCGGCACCGACAAGGGACTCTGCTCTTATATGAGCGACGCCAACACGGCCTCCGACGGAATGACGAAAGACAACGTTTGGGCTTATCCCAATCCCGTGAAGCCCGAGTATACCGGTGCCGTGACCATCCGCGGACTCGAGGATGGCGTCCGCGTGAAGATTGTCACGTCGAGCGGATACCTCGTCGATGAGGGTACAGCGAGCGGCGGTGAGTATAAATGGTATGCTCAGGACCGTGACAATCATCGTGTGGCGAGTGGCGTCTACATGGTGCTCGTCGCTACAGCTACTGGCGATAAAGGCGTCGTCTGCAAGGTGGCAGTGGTCAACTGATTTTTACCGACTGAGCTTATCGGACTGGTCGGACCAATCTGACTTTTCCGACTTTTCTGACTAATCCGACCGGTCCGACTAATCTGACTTTTCCGACCAGTCCGACCGATCCGACTAATCCGACCAGTCCGACTAATCCGACCAGTCCGAAAAGTCCGACCAGTCTGATTAACCCCATAAAAAATCCCCGCGACTGCGCAGTCGCGGGGATCTTTATTTTCGAGGATTATCTGACTTTTCCGACTAATCCGACTGGTCCGACCAGTCTGAGAAGTCCGACCAGTCCGAAAAGTCCGACTGGTCTGAAAAGTCCGACTGGTCTGAAAAGTCCGACCAGTCCGAAAAGTCCGACAATCTATTAATAGTTCTCAACTGAAATCTCGAAGTAGCTCTGCGGATGAGCGCAAACGGGGCAGATCTTAGGAGCATTCTTGCCGATGACGATGTGGCCACAGTTGCGGCACTTCCAGATTCTGTCACCTTCGCGAGAGAATACAACGCCCTTCTCGATGTTGTCAACCAACTTCAGGTAGCGCTCCTCATGATGCTTCTCGATAGCACCTACGCCACGGAACTTGGCAGCAATCTCCTTGAAGCCTTCCTCGTCAGCCTCACGAGCCATGCGGTCGTACATGTCGGTCCACTCATAGTTCTCACCGGCAGCAGCGTCCTTCAGGTTGGTAACGGTGTCAGGAATCTCGCCTCCGTGCAGATACTTGAACCACAGCTTAGCGTGCTCGCGCTCGTTGCCTGCTGTCTCCAGGAAGAGAGCTGCAATCTGCTCGTAGCCGTCCTTCTTGGCCTTTGAAGCATAGTAAGTGTACTTAGCGCATGCCTGGCTTTCGCCTGCGAATGCATCCTGTAAATTTTTCTCAGTTTTTGTTCCTTTCAGTTCTTTCATAATGCTTGTATATTGTGAATCTTTTCTATATTGCAAATGTAACCAATTATTCTGATTCGAACAAGAAATAATGGATTTATTACAAATTATTTTAAGGTTCTTTAGTAAACGGTTTTCCGTAAAGTAACTACTCAGTCTTTTTTGTCGGCGCAGCTAAGTTCTAAAGTTAAAGTCTTTTAAAGTTGTTCGTCACAGAAATCAAGTTTTGTTGTATTCCGCC
>ONYS01000137.1 GCA_900322095.1 uncultured Prevotella sp. | reverse complement strand
CAAAAATGTTATGATTTGAAACCTATCAGCCTAACAAGAAGGCTTTTGGAGCGTAAAATCTCTCATTTATTGAGGTATAATCCTTGGAAACTGGCACTCTACTTTTAGATTGAAAGGGGTGCTGACTTTTTCAAGTGGACTCATCAGTCCGACTTCAATATCCATGCGCTGGCCGATTTGGTCGGTGCCAAGTATTGGGAAGTGTCGCAGACCATCAACGACGTCTTTCAGAAGAATTTTGCCCGAGTCGTGGCCGAGTATCGGATCAAGGAGGCTTGCCGGCGCATCAGCGACCGTGAGCAATACGGACAGCTCACCATTGAGGCCATAGCACAGAGCGTGGGATTCAGGAGCCGGACAAGCTTCAGCAAGGTCTTTAAGGATTTCACAGGACTTACTCCCACGATGTACAAGAAGATAGCCGACTCCCGGGAAGGGGACGGAAAGGGGCTGGAAAGCTGAGTCTTTTCGTCTTCATTTGCAAACTAAGACCAATTGGAAAACACAGACTGGCCGAATATCGGTCGGACTTACTAATTTTGCGGCAACCAACAATAATATTAACTTATGAACAAACTACGATTTTTACTTTTCTTGTTGATGGGTGCCGGCATGACCCTCGCAAAATCCACTGCTGCCAACGTCGGCAGCACAGACTCAACCTATCAGGCCTACACCGATGAAGACATCAATAACATCGGTGGTACGGTCGTCGGATATACCGGCTCGGCCAATTATCTGAAATCCAACGATGATCAGGGCTTCCACTGGTGGTACTCTAAGAAGACGGCATCCGCCGACGGACAATACTACAAGGTATGCTATGCCCCCGACAACCTCACGGCCTACTTCTACCATCTGGGCAGTCTCAAGGGATGGGTGAAAGGTTATATTGAGGGCAACACTATCCGCATCCCTTCACGGCAGTATATCGGAGCGTCGCCCGATGGAAAGGACGTGTTTCTCTCGGCTGTGCTGTATGATAACGACAATTGTCGCTTCGACATCCAGCAGGACATCAAATTCACGCTGTCCGACGGTCGCGACAGACTGACTCTCGACACCAATGACGACGACAACCTGGCTCTCTTCACCCATGCTGATGACGGTACGGTATACTGGGGACAGAAAGACCTCACGCTGGACAAGTTCGACCAGCAGCTCGTCACTCCGCCTTCGACAGCCAACAAGAAGCGCTATACGCTTTCGGGCAACTATTTCTCCGATCATAACGTATGGGTAGCAACAGATGGCGATGATGTCTATATCGAAGGACTTTGCTACACCAAGCCCCATGCCTGGATCAAGGGCACACGCGACAATGCGGGCAATGTGACCTGTCCCAATGGGCAATACATCGGTCTAAGCGGCAACTTCGTCTATGCCATCTGGGGCGCTGAGGATGGCATCAAGTTCAACTACGACGCAGAGACGGATGACTATACGCTTGAGGACGGAGCTTCCATCGGTATGGGTTATCCTTCCGACAACATCGACTTCCGCGAGAGCGACCTTAAGCTCACGCATTTCGACCTGGTTCCCGGAAAGCCTATGGCGCCAGACTCGGTCATCATAGGTTCGTTCTGGCCCTCCTCTGAAAAGTATTTCATCTTCGATATCCCCGAGAAGACGGTAGATGGCAACGGACTCGACAAGGACTTCACCTTCTGGAGATTCTATGTAGACGATACGCTGTTCGTGTTCACTCCCGACCGCTTCCCCGTGGAGAAACCGACCAGCGAGATTCCTGCTACTTACAGCACCATCTTGTTCACCTCCGACCATACCTATTATTTCGGGAAAATGTATGCAGGCACCGTGTTCTATGCATGGCCCGATATTGATACAGAGAATGCTGCCATAGAGATTGTCTATGATGTGGATGGCGTGAGAAATGTGTCCGACAAAGTCTATGCACGTCCGGAATGGACAGCCATTCAGCAGCCACGGACATCAAGTCGTGAGGCTGTACCCTTGGAATACTATTCCATCGACGGCCGCAAACTTTCCGAGCCCTGCCACGGCCTGAACGTGGTGCGCATGAGCGACGGGACGGTGAGGAAAGTGATGAGATAAACACGAAGACCCAGCTAGCAGAATACCCACCCCCAGAAGACCCACCACCGACAAGACCCACCCCCAACCCCTCCCTACAGAGGGAGGGGAGAAGCAGGCGGTGGTAGATGGGAGGGGCTAACATGCGGCGTCCCATTTTTTTCTTCGGCGGCAGGAATGCCGCCGCTCCTATTTCTATTGGGAGGAGAGTAAATTCATGGCTTATATTTCTTCAGGGGATCGTAGACAATGCCAGACAGGGCATCGCGGCCGGTCTTATCGGTGAGCACGAAGGTGAACATCCATTTGTTCAGCCTTATCCCATCGGCCTTACGATGGGGCAGAATCATGCGCACCTTGTTCCATCCCTTCTTGAGATGCACCGGCATGGGCTTACGGCCCGTGAGGTTCTCGTCCGTCAGAGGAGTCTCGTTGTCGACCCGCTCCCCATGGTGCTGCCAGGCGGGCGGCAGAATCTCAACATCGTTCAGCCAGATGCGCGACCCCTTCCTGTCCCAGTTTCCCAGTTCTGGAGCCTTGTCCTGTTCCGACCTACTGTAATTCTGAAACTCTATCAGGGCCCCGGCATCCTGTTCTTTCGGCGAGTAGACGTAAGTCCAGACGTAGGCCGTGTCGCCCAAGGGCTTGTCGGTGTCGGCCGGGACGATGTCGCCCCAGGTATGGCGGAGATAGATGCCGCCACCGGTGACGAACTGAGGATTCAAAGGACTACCGTCGTCGGCCAATTTATCACACAGTCCCCAGGCGATGTTCGTTTGCCGTACGTAGGGGATGGGTTCGTCTTTCAGACAATGTGCCTTATGAAAGAGAAAGCGCGCTTCCCAGTTCTTGAAGTCATCGAACTCCTCGCCCTCATTGGGCAGTATCGTTCCGCCTTGCTCTATATATTGCTTCCCTCCTCCCTGCCATGCCCTCGAGGCGGAAGCCAGCACAGCGGCGTAGAAATTATTCTGCCTGAGGATGTCCTGCTCGCTTTCCAACTTATGGTCGTTCCACAGCGCACAGATCTCTCCCGCCACCTCCGGCGAGCCTTCCTGCCGATAATAGATGTTGCTCTTATAGATGCCTACGATATCGGCAAAGACGTCGAAGTGGTTGATGTAGTTGTACCTGCAGTCGATATTGGGAATGCCCGGGGCGGCCTTTCCCGCCGTGCTCCACAGTTGCGCCATATCGGCTCCGGCGAACTGCGCCTTGTTGGGAATCCATATGACAGCCTTCCTCCCCAGACTGCGCACCCAGCTGGTCATGATTCCCAGAAAGTTGGGGTAGGTGATGGTCTTCTCGTCGCCTCCGATGTGGATGTAGGGCGCATGGCGGAACACTCCGGCCACTTCTGTCAGAATCGTCTTCAGTTCGGCGATTCCTTCTGGCGTCTGCATGCTGTGGCCCATCGCGCGCTCGAAGGCCTCGCTGTGGCCTGGCATGTCGATTTCGGGGATGATGGCGATGCCGTATTTCTGAGCATATTCGTCGAGCTGGCGACACTGCTCCTGGGTATAATACAATCCCGGAAAGCGAGTCATGCTCGAGTCGGCAGTCAGCTGTGGGAAGGCCTTCACCTCAAACCGCCATGCCTGGTTCTCCGTCAGGTGCCAATGGAAGGTGTTGACCTTGAACTGGGCGAGTAGACGAATCTCCTTCTTCAGTTCGTCTACCGAAAGAAAGGAACGCCCGGTGTCGTGCATGAATCCCCGGATTTTGAACGAAGGATAGTCAATGATCTCTACTGCCTCCACTCTGGGGCGCCCCTTGCAGCCCTCAGCGAGTTGCTGAAGGGTCTCAACGGCGCGTATGACTCCGGTCTTGGTGACGGCATGGATAACAATCTCGTGGGTGGAAACCGACAGCTGATAGGCCTCATTCTCGTAGCCGTAGAGCGGATAGTCGTGGCTTCCGGCTATATCTTTGGTCAGGATCACTCTGACGCAGGCCTTGGCCTTCGTCGTGATCCGGCAGCCATGGTCGGTGAGGAAGTCGCGCAGCAGTTCACAATCCGTCGGATCGTACAGCACTACATTCCGGTTCAGGCAGAAAGGTTGGGTATCCCGTTCCACCACAACTTTCGGAATGGGGAGCAGATGACCGACGCCGGCTTCCATGCTCATGATGGAAGCCAGGAAAGAGAGAAACAGAAGGATAAAGATCTTCTTCATAAATAAGGTGGGAGATGATGAATGAACCGGGCCATTCAATGCGGTTGTTGTTGTTATTGGTTCTCTATATGTCCGCTAGGGGTCCTCGCGCACTGGCTGCAAAGGTAGTGAAAAATCACCATTCCATCGATGGGAAAAGGTCGGATATTCCACAGAATGCCTGAAAAGCCCCCAATTCTTTCGGCCGCTCGATTTTATTTCGTACTTTTGCTTCAGTATTTATCCTACACATCTTAACTTGAACGACAATAAGAGGACATATATCGCCATCGACCTGAAGAGCTTCTACAGCTCTGTGGAATGCGTTGCCAGGGGACTCGACTCACTGACGACCAATCTTGTCGTGGCCGACGTGAGCCGCACCGAGAAGACCATCTGTCTGGCCGTGTCGCCCTCGCTGAAAGCTTATGGACTGGCCGGACGTGCCCGACTCTTCGAGGTCGTGCAGAAGATGCGCGAGGTGAACTATGAGCGGCGCCGGGCCATAGGCTTCAAACCCTTCACGGGCAAGTCGTGCCAAGCCACCGAACTGGCCGCCCATCCCGACTGGGAGGCAGATTATATTGCTGCCACACCCCGAATGGCCGAGTACATCAGGGTGAGCAGTCAGATCTATGGCATCTATCTGCAATATATCGCTCCCGAGGACATCCACGTCTATTCCATCGACGAGATCTTTGCCGACGTCACCGACTACCTGCAGACCTACAAGATGACCGCCCACGAGCTGGCAATGACCATGATCAGGCAGGTATTGAAGTCGACGGGCATCACTGCCACGGCAGGCATCGGCACCAATCTCTATCTCTGCAAGGTGGCCATGGACATCGTGGCCAAGCATATCCCGGCCGACAAGGATGGCGTGCGCATTGCCGAGCTCGACGAGATGAGCTACCGGCGCCAGCTCTGGAACCATCAGCCGCTGACCGACTTCTGGCGGTTTGGCCGTGGCATCGCAGCCCGGCTCAACAGCATCGGCATCACCAACATGGGACAACTGGCAAGACTGTCGGAATGCAATGAAGAGATGATCTACCAGATGTTTGGCGTCAATGCCGAACTCATTATCGATCATGCCTGGGGATGGGAACCCGTGACGATGGACAACATCAAGGCCTATAAGCCGGAGACCAACTCGCTGGGGAGCGGACAGGTGCTGCAATGCCCATACACCGCTGAAAAGGGTAGGGTAGTGGTCCGGGAGATGGCCGACACATTGGCGCTCGACCTGGTGGACAAGCAGCTTGTGGGCGACCAGATTGTGCTAACTGTGGGCTACGACCGCGAGTGTCTGATGCGCCCCGATATTCGCTCGCAGTATCATGGTGAGGTTTCGACCGACTGGTATGGCCGCGCGGTGCCCAAGCATGCCCATGGCTCGCTCTCGCTCGGTCGGCCCACGTCGTCCAGCAGTCAGATCATGGAGGCCGTCACGCAGCTCTACGATAGGATAGTCAACCCCTTATTGCTCGTCAGAAGACTCAACCTCACCATCAACCACGTCGTCAGCGAGGAGGAAGCCCTGAGGCAGAAACGGAAGACGCCCGTGGAACTCGACCTCTTTACCGACTACGAGGCGGAGGCAGAGAAGCGGAGGCAGGAGAAGGAGGCTGCCGACAAAGAGCGCCGCTTGCAGGAGGCGGCTTTGAGAATCAAGAAGGAGTTCGGCAAGAACGCTCTCCTCCGCGGCCTGAACTATGCCGAGGGAGCGACTCAGCGGGAAAGAAACAACCAGATAGGAGGACACAAGGCATGACCGACAACTACGAAGACATCATCAACCTGCCGCACCACGTCTCGAAGAAGCATCCGCAGATGAGCATGTACAACCGTGCGGCCCAGTTTTCTCCCTTCGCGGCCCTCACGGGCTATGAGAAAGCCATCGAGGAGGCCAGGAAGAGGCAGGAAGAGACGGTGAGACGAAGGAACGCCCCATCGGAGGACGCTTCCTGATGTTAGGCTGGTTCTAAAAATTAGGTTTATGGAACTTACAGAGAATGGTATTAAGTTGTTTCGGTCGTCTTCTGCATCTCTCGGTCTCAAAACGTCAAGCCTCATCGGTCGTGTAGCCCGCTACACTCCCTCTTCAACTTACGTTTTGATTTCCGACATTTTGCAGAATCCGCCACGACCTAATTTATAGAACCAGCCTTTGCCAAATTTGTCATGAAAATGAAAAATTTTTAAGCTTTGCTGACAATAATTGCAAGAATTGTCACTGCTGGTCTTTCGGCACGCTACTTGCATTGAGGGATAGTGAAGTTCGGAAGTCGGACGAGGGCAACGAAAGGAACCCGAGGACGATGGAAGAGCCGAGGATAAATAAAAGATTAATTGACAATTAGGAGGTTTTGACTTATGTTGTATCCGGTTTTAAGAGACATGAACAATTGGCTTGACAATGATTTTGACGATATGTTGAACACGAGTTGGATGCCGCGCATGAACGTCACAGCACCTGCTATCAATGTCAAGGAAAACGATAAGGCTTACGAAGTTGAGCTTGCAGCCCCTGGCACCACGAAGGATGACTTCAAGGTGAGCGTCGACAAGGACGGTTGCCTGAACATCAAGTTGGAGCACAAGGACGAGAAGAAAGACGAGAACAAGAAGGAGCACTATCTGCGCCGCGAGTTCTCATACAGCAATTACGAGCAGGCTCTGAC
>ONYS01000117.1 GCA_900322095.1 uncultured Prevotella sp. | reverse complement strand
CGCACGCAAGTGACGCTATCGTAAACGTGTACATTTGAATCCGATAGCGGCTGTACATTTGAAAGCGATACAGGGTGTACATTTAATCCGATATAATCACCAAAGGTTCAACTATTCTTAAATCTCTAAAATTACAGATAAACATAATTTTCTATCAACTATGCAAGAAACAATGCATTTTAAGCCTTATTGTACAAGAATACGTTGTTCGCTCCCTTTCTGATGAGGTCGGAGGCATAATAGAAAGTCTTCCAGCTTGGATTGCGGGTGGTGAAATTGATGGTATCGGTCATGATACCATTGTAGAGACAGGTGGCGCAGTCCTCCGTGATGTAATCCCTGTTTTCATCGCCGACTTCGTCCTCATAAAACCTCATGCCATCATTTATTTTGTCTTCGAAGAGCTCGGTGAGAATCTCGCAGGTAGAGGGTCGCTCAGGCTTTATAATCGCAAAGTCGGCATGGATGATGCAGTCCTCGGGAGCACCTGCCATCACATCGGGCTTCTCGTGGTGGTCGATGTGGATGAGTCGTGTGTCCTCCTTAGCGGCAGCCTGCTTCAGCGCATCGACAAGCGTAGACTTGCGCCCCGACCGACTCCAGTTGTTGAAGTCGAGACATACGATCAGGTCAGCCTCGTCGATGACACCCTTTGCCTCTTGCGGGCACCGACTGTAGTCGATGATGTCGCCCCAACCGGGCAGATAACTGAAGTTGAGAGCCAAGTCGGTATTCGGCAAGATGACCGTCGCCTTCGTTTCCGGGTATCTGCAATGGAGATAATGCTTGAAGGCCAGCGTACTGCCAAAGGCATCGCCATCCGGGTCCTTGTGGGCCACGATGACAGCCTTCTTCGCTCCCCTCAGCATGTTGCGCAGTCTCAGCATCTTGTTCATCTGCACCAGGGGGCATTCTCCAAAATACTCTGGTCTGTAATCGGAATCATTAGTCATAAACTTCTTCTTGTTAATCTTCAACTGATACATTCGATTCATAAATTTAATTGGGATTCGACGGAAATAGGAACATTCAAAGTATAGAAACATTTAGAGAAAAAATCAGAGAAAAGCCTTATTTTTTAATATTGTTTAAGTTAAAATGGCGGATTCCTACAATGCTACTCCTACAACGCTCCTACGATGCCGCATGGTAGGAGGGTCGGCATTCCTGCCGACCAAGCAAGAAATCCGATTGCTCATCATGAGTAAATCATTCGGCGGCAGGAATGCCGCCGCTCCTACAACACATTCTGCTTAATTCTTGTGTGATGTTTGTACCATGTCATAGTTCATCCCTTATAGGCTCTTGAGCACTCTGCTGATGGCATAAAGCGGTACATTCGTCATCCACGATTGTTGCTCGTAGCCTTTCATGGAGAATCGCAGACCATGAAGATGGTCGTGGGGATGGCTGCTGATATAAGTTGCCATCGATTTGGCCCTAACATTATCCTCAGCCTTCACTTCTATGGGGTAGACGGCTTCATCATTCTGCACGACAAAATCAATTTCAGCCGGAGTCGAATCGTTGCTCCAATAGTAGGGAGTGAGCCCTGCAGCGACCAGTTGTTGCATGACATACTCTTCCGTGAAGGCTCCTTTGGACTCTGTGAATACGTTGTTGTCCATCAACATCTGTTTTGGAGATGCACCTGCCATACAGCCCAGCAAACCGCAGTCGCAGAGGAACAGCTTGAAGGCAGCGAGATCCTCATAGAATTTCACGGGCATCTTGATTTCCTTCACGCGGTGAACGCGACAGACGATGCCTGCATCGACAAGCCATTGTATGGCAAGTTCAAATTCTTTGGCTCGCGCTCCCTTCCTTATCACGCCGTAAATGAACTTCTTGTTTTCTTTTGCCAACTGCGAGGGCAGGCTGTCGAGCACCTGACCAATGCGCATGCTCTCCGTCGGTGTGGTGTGCTTTGAGATGTCATTCCGATAAGCATTGAGAATGTTCTGTTGCAGTTGGCGCACGCTGGACTGATCGTGACGAGCTACAAAGTCAGCCACCACCTCAGGCATACCGCCGACGAAATAATATTGTCGAAGTTGGTCTTCGAACTTGGTAGCGAAGACATCCACCATCTTCCAATCACCTTTCTGCAGGACTTCCAGCAATTGAGGCGCATTGGCTTGAAGAAACTCCTCAAAGTCCATGGGGTGAACATGGAGCATATCCACCTTGCCCACAGGAAACGATTCTTTTTGTCCCAGCGTGATGCCCAGCAACGATCCTGCAGCTACAACATGATACTGCGGAGCGTTCTCGCAGAAATATTTTAAGCTGTGAAGTCCCCGTTCCACTTGTTGCAACTCGTCAAGGATTATCAGTGTTTTCCCCGCAACGGGCTTCACTCCGGTGATGGCTTGAATGGAAAACAGAATCCGGTCGATGTCATAATCGGTAAACAAACTGGCAGCGAGAGGTTCCGCGTCGCAGTTGATGTAGGCTACATTGTCAAAGCAACGTCTGCCAAACTCTTTCATCAACCATGTCTTGCCCACCTGTCTCACCCCGAGCAGCAATAAGGGCTTGCGACCCTCCCGGTCCTTCCACTTGATTAATTCGGGAAAAAGTTTTCTTTCCATAGCCTCAAAAATCTGTGTTCCGTTTGCAAATATACACTTTTTCGAGGGTTCAAACAAGGAAACACCACACTTTTTCGAGGGTTCATATCAATAAATACTACACTTTTTCGAGGGTTCATGTTGTAGAATGGTACACTTTTTCGATGGTTCAATCTGTTTTTTGTGAGTGCTGTCGCTCCTACGCCGTTCCAACGATGCCGCATGGGAGGAGGGTCGACATTCCTGCCGACCAAGCAAGCCCCCCCTATTGCTCATAAAAGTAAATCATTCGGCGGCAGGAATGCCGCCGCTCCCAAACGCTCCTACAATGTACTTTGCTTAGATTAATTCGGAAAAACTCTATCTTACTGCTCTTTGTTGGTAGGGCCTTGCGAACCCTTTAGCTCATAGGCCGTGCTTCTGCCATTCCCCGGTGCTTTCACAAGGATACCTTTTTGCATGAGGTCGTTGATATCGCGGTTGGCGGTATCTTGTGAGCAATGATTGATTTTGTACCATTTAGAGGAGGTGAGTTTGCCTTCAAAACCATCCAACAACATGTTGATGACCATGCGTTGGCGGTCATTAAAAGAGAGCGCACGGTTCTCTTCCCAAAATAAGCGTTTGGCTTTTACATGTTCTGTCTTTTCGAGTGAAACCTTCAAAGCCTCTCTCAATTGTTGCAGAAACCAGTCAATCCACGTTGTGATATCAAGACCGCCTTTCTGAGTCTGCTCCAGATGGCAGTAGTATTCTTTTCTATTGTTGAGAAATACGGAAGAGAGACTGTAGTAGCGTAGGTGCGTTTGGTCGGCACGTGAAAGGAGCATCTCGGTGATGGTACGGCACAAACGGCCATTGCCATCGTCGAAAGGATGGATCGTGACAAACCATAGATGAGCCACGGCAGCCTTCACCAGAGGATCGATGTCGGAATCCGCGTCATTCACCCACTCCAGGAACTCGCTCATCATCCCGGGCACGTCCTTATTGTCAGGAGCCTCATAATGAACCTTTTCATGCCCCAGAGCGCCTGATACCACTTGCATAGCACCGCCCTCCCTTCTCCATGCACCAACAGTAATCTTATACATTCCGCTGCGCCCTGTGGGGAATAGTGCTGCATGCCAATCGAAGAGGCGTTCGGCGTCTAAAGGCCTGTCATAGTGCTGTGTCGCATCGATCATCACTTGCACTACGCCCTCTGTATAGTGGTCTGGTTCAGGCAGTCCTTCGTATGCCAGTCCCAATTGCCGTGCAACCGAAGAGCGCACGCTGTCATGGTCCAGCACCTGCCCCTCAATCTTCGCTGAATGCTCTATCTCTTGCGACATCGCGTCCAGCACAGCGTCATTCTGTTCCTGGAATCCAAACATAGAGATTACTCCCATCAGTCTGCCGCGAAGCAGATTCACCTCAGCCAACAAACTGCAGAAAGCCTTTTCGTCCCACGTCATCCGTGGCCATCCCTCTTGTTGCCAAATGTACTGTCCCATACGCAAATCAACTCTTCTTGCCCGCAAATCTACACAATTATTTCCTTCCAAGCAAGAGTTTGCGGAGATAAAGTCGATTAATCTCCGCAAATTTGCGGAGAACAGACGGTGTATTCTCCGCAAGCACATCTGATGAATAAGGATGATTAGTTGCCATCCGACGAACGTTAAACGATTGTCTGACGTTCGTCATACGCCATCAATAATCACATTTCATAGCGTGAGCAGCAGGATGTCATTGCTTCTTTTCTAAATTTTAACATCACGAGCGTTGCGTTATCACGATAATTTTTGTAAATTTGCCAAATATGTGAACTAACCTTTAAAACTTGTTGGCTTATGGCAATAATGGGAAGAATCTTTCGTTTGCTGTTGCCGTTGATGTTTTTCGGTGTACAGACTTCCAGCGCCGTTTCCATGAAGACTATGGAAAGCGGCCGCAGGACTATTGCTGTCTGGACCAACAACGTAAAAGGTAAATCCATGAATGTGGAATGGAACAGGTCGCAGCCCTCGACGGATTATTCGCTGACGGTGAGTTCGGAGAACGGCACCGTAGTTTACGACCACCTCACCGACACCCTTCTTACCCTCACCGGCCTCTCGCCGAACACCGTCTATTCGCTGAGTCTGCGCGATGAAATGGGCGATTCCATTGCATTGGCCGAAACCGTACAGTCCACTTCCTGCCTTCAGTTTGACGAGCTCCCCTGCAAGGCTTTGACCGCCACCGACATCACGCCAACATCCTTTGTGGCCCGCTGGCAGACCGTTCCTGGCGCCCAGCGCTATTTAGTGAACGTCTGTGAGCGGCGGTTCGACAGTACCACCACGATAAAATATGGATTTCCGAACGACGGTTCTTCGTTGCCCGCCGGTTGGTCGTCGACCTCCAAATCGCTCAGCCGCGACTATTATGGCGAGAGTGGCGTCTACTCGCTTCGCATGCCCAAGAACAAAGACTCGTTGCTGATTGTTGCCCAAGGCGACTCCCTCATCCAGGGACTGCGCTTTTGGTGGAGTGGCAATCAGTCGGGCAACAGCCTGAGTGTCCGTGCACTCGATTCCGAAGGCCACTGGACAACTTCCGGCGTTCTCAATACCATTGAGGGTAAAGACTCTATAGCAGATTTCTCCTTCGACAATGCCTATGCTGTTAGTATAAGTTTCAACCGTAAATCTTCCGGTTTCGCCTGTATCGACGACGTCAGCCTCACTGTGTCGACGCCCGACGATCATCCCGTGGAGGGAATGAGTGCCATCGATGTCGGTCAGGCCAACGAATTTGCCGTTTGCGGTCTGCGTGCTGGCACCCAATATTCCTACCGCGTCTATGCCGCCGGCAGCGGACAGCAGACTGAGGTCTCTGAACCCGTTTTGCTGCAGACCTTGATCGACCCGACTGCCATTGCCACCGTGGATGTCAGCTCTCTTTCCGGCCCCGTCTGCTTCTACGACCTCGCCGGCCGCCGTGTCAACTATGCCACCGCACCTGCGGGCATCTACATCGTGCGCAAGGGCGGCAAAACCTACAAGGTGATGAAGCGGTGAGCAGACTGATCTGACAGCTTAGACTGATCGGACCAGTCTGACCGGTCCGAAAAGTCCGAAAATCTCAAAAAACCAATAATAATGAAAAGACTATTTCTCACGGCTGCGGCCGCGCTTTCTCTGAATGTTGCCAGTGCGCAGGCCTATCAGCCTTCGCCACAAATCAAGCAGGCACAACAGGAGTTTCAAGACCAGAAATTCGGCATTTTCCTCCATTGGGGCATCTATTCCATGCTGGGAGATGGCGAATGGGTGATGAACAACCGAAGCATCAACTATGAAGAGTACCCCCATCTGGCCGACGGTTTCTATCCATCGAAGTTCAATGCCGACGAATGGGTGGCTGCTTTCAAGGACGCGGGTGCACGCTATATCACCTTCACCACCCGCCATCACGACGGTTTCTCCATGTTCAAGACGGCCACTTCCACCTACAACATCGTCGACGGTACACCCTATGCTCACGATGTATTGGCCGATTTGGCCACTGCTTGCCGCAAACAGGGTCTTTCCCTACATCTTTATTATAGTCATCTCGACTGGCACCGCCTCGACTATCCTCTGGGAAGGACGGGACGAAAACTGGGACGTCCCACCGACCAGCAGGACTATGCCAAGTATTTCGACTTCATGAATCAGCAGTTGACGGAGTTGCTGACCAACTACGGCAAGATCGGTTGCATTTGGTTCGACGGCTGGTGGGACCACGACAGCGACCCGAAGCCCTTTGACTGGCGGCTCGACGAGCAGTATCAGCTCATCCATCAGCTGCAGCCGCAGTGTCTTGTGGCCAATAATCATCATCAGAAGCCTTATGAGGGCGAGGATATCCAAATCTTCGAGCGTGACGTGCCGGGCGAGAACAAGGCCGGACTGAGCGGACAGGACATTAGCCGACTGCCCTTGGAAACCTGTCAGACGATGAACGACAGTTGGGGCTACGACATCACGGACAAGAACTATAAATCAGCCGATGAAATCATCCGTTTGCTCGTCAACACGGCCGGTCGCAATGCCAACCTGCTCTTGAATATCGGTCCGCGCCCTGACGGCAAGCTGCCCCAGGAGAGTCTCGACCGTCTGAAGGCTATCGGCAAGTGGCTGCGCGCCAACGGAGAGTCTATCTACGGCACACGGGGAGGTGTCGTCACGCCTCGCGACTGGGGCGTCACCACGCAGAAAGGCAAAACGCTCTATGTGCACATCCTGAATCTGCAGGACGCCAGCCTCTTCCTTCCCGTGGAGAACGTGAAGCGGGCAGTGATGTTTGCCGACATGTCTCCCGTCAAGGTGACCCGCTGTCCGGGTGGCGTCACGCTTTCATTTTCCGCCATTCCATCGGGAGTTGATACCATTGTAGAGGTCTCTCTGAAGTAGAGTTTCGCTTCCTGTAAACGACAATAATTCATCAAACATATTCAAAAAAAAATGCAACCTGTCACTGACTATACATCAATATTGAGTCATTTTCAAATTGAGGGAACCGTTGACCGCGTTGAAGCGCTGGGCAACGGACTCATCAACGACACACTGAAGGTTACGACGCGTGAGCCCGAGGCGCCCGACTACGTCCTGCAGCGCATCAACAACGCAGTCTTCACCGATGTGGAACTCTTGCAGCACAACATCGACGTGGTGACAAGCCACATCAGAGAGAAGCTGATCGCGAGAGGCGAGACCGACATCGACCGAAAGGTGCTGCGGTTCGTAAAAACCGATGAAGGAAAATCCTATTTCCTCGACTCCAACGGCAAATACTGGAGAATCTCGGTGTTTATTCCCCGTTCTGTCACTCTTGAAAGCGTCAACCATGAAACCTCCTACGAGGCCGGCAAGGCTTTCGGAGAGTTTGAAAGCATGCTGGCCGACCTGAAGGAACCGCTCGGTGAGACCATCCCTGACTTCCATAATATGGAGTTGAGAGCCAGACAGCTGCGCGAGGTGGTGGCCGCAAACCCGATGAAAAGAGTGGAAGAGCCCGCCGTGCAGCAGTTGCTCAAGGACATGGAGGCGGACATGGAAGAGATGTGCAAAGCTGAGCGCATGTATCGCGCGGGACAGTTGCCCAAGCGCATCTGCCATTGCGACACCAAGGTCAACAATATGCTCTACGATGCCGAGACACGTATTCCTCTGTGCGTGATAGACCTTGATACCGTGATGCCGAGTTTTGTCTTTTCCGACTATGGCGACTTCCTCCGCACAGCCGCCAACTTCGTGGCAGAAGACTGTGCCGAGCTCGACCGTGTGGGCTTCAACGTCGACATCTTCCAGGCTTTCACCCGCGGTTATCTGGAGTCGGCAAAGTCGTTCCTGCTGCCCATAGAGCGTGAGAACCTGCCCTTCGCCGTGGCTCTCTTCCCCTTCATGCAGAGCGTCCGCTTCCTTTGGGACTATCTCAATGGCGACAAATACTGGAAGGTGAAGTATCCCACGCACAATCTCGTGAGGGCGCAGAACCAGATGGCTCTCTACAAGAGTGTGCGCCAGCATGACAAGGAAATGGCCGATTTCATCGAAGGAATTAGCCTGTAATGTTGAGTTCTCTAATTCTAGATTTTTTTGTCTAGAATTAGAGAATTTTCTTTTCCCCCTTCAAGTAGAATTTCTGATTCTTGTTTAGAATTCAGAGAATTATCTCTTTTCCTGCAAGTGAATTCTTTAATTCTCTAATTCTTCTTGACCCCTTTGTCCAGTGTTCTCTTATTCTTGATGCTTTTCTACCGAGGAAGGGGATATTCTAGTTCGAGCCTCCCTGCTTCTTTTCTGCCGCATTCTTCTGGTATTCCGAAGGCGTTATGCCGTACATTCGCTTGAAGGCGCGGATGAAGCTGACAGCGTTGGTATAACCGACTTCCTCGTAAATGGCCTGGATGGTCATGTTGCCGTAGTGTTCCTGGTCGGCGAGGCGGCGTGTGGCCTCACGGAGACGGCATTCGTTGAGCAGCGTCTTGAAGTTCTTATTATAATACTCGTTGATCACCTGCGACACATTCTTCGTGTTTGAGCCTACGGCGTCGGCCAACTTCTGAAGACTGAAGTCCGGGGCGCTGATAGAGGATACATTGTTGAGAACCTCATTGATTAGCCCCAACAGTTTTTGTTTTTTCTCTCGCTCTGGCCCATCCTTGACAGTCGGATTGCTGGTCTTCACCTTGTCCACAGTCTTGGCCAAGATGTCGCGGTTCTCCTCGAGCAACTTCAGTTGGCCCTCGTTCATCCGCTTGTTGTTGCGGTAGACTAACCCACATTGCAGGGTTTAGTTATGTAACTGATTGATTTTCAGTATTGATTTTTTTTGAAGGTGGATTTTGGGCCCCCACAGATTTTACGCTGATCA
>ONYS01000086.1 GCA_900322095.1 uncultured Prevotella sp. | reverse complement strand
ACACATTTTTCACCTGTGTTAAAACGCCCGAAAATAGGGAGATGAGCATGGCTTCTGGGCTCAAATAGCCCACCAAACCTTATGTGCGAAACTTCAGTAATTCATAATTCATAATTAGCTGGCGCGTACCTTTAGTATGGGTTTTGCTCTTATTCGATCATTATTCTTTTTTCCGCCATGCGGAGCGTTAACCAACACATAATGTTCGTAGGAGGGCCGTCATTCCTGACGGCCAAGAAAGATATAAGATTTTAATGATTGGTTAGTAGAGAAGCATGATTGTTCTATAAGAGGTTCGTTCGAAATCTTGTTCGGCAGGAATACCGACCCTCCCCCTAAATCCTCTCACAGAAATCCAGCCACCGTCTTCTTTTCGATTTTTTTTGACCTACACCGAAAATTCATTCATGGGCTTTTGCTTCTATGCTAAAAAATGTCTACTTTTGCACGTAAATTAATAAATCAGAAAAAGATGACTTTAACCATTGAGCAAGTAACAACGCTTATCGGCGCACACCGCTTCGGCTGTGCCGCGGCAAAGATTGGTTTTCTTCTCACCGACAGTCGTTCACTCTGTTTTCCCGAAGAGACACTCTTCTTCGCGCTACACTCTGAGCGCAACGACGGCCACAACTACATTCCTGAGCTCTATCGTAGGGGCGTGTGCAACTTTGTTGTCGTCAATGTACCAAAGGATTACGAACAAGTATACCCCAAAGCAAACTTCTTGAAAGTTGTCAGTCCGCTGAAGGCCCTGCAGCGTCTGGCCGAGCGCCACAGAGACGCTTTCAACATCCCCGTCATTGGCATTACTGGTTCCAACGGCAAGACGATGGTCAAGGAGTGGCTCTATCAGTTGCTCTCGCCCTCGATGGTTGTCACCCGTTCTCCCCGCAGCTACAACTCGCAGATTGGCGTTCCCTTGAGCGTTTGGCTGATGAACGAGACCACTCAGGTGGGCATCTTTGAGGCTGGCATCAGCATGCCGGGCGAGATGGCTGCCCTGCGCGACATCATTCAGCCCACCATTGCCGTGCTGACAAATCTCGGCGCTGCCCATCAGGAGAACTTTGAGTCGATGGAGCAGAAGTGCCAGGAGAAGATGAAGCTTTTCCACGATGCCAAGACGATGATCTACGACGCCGACGACGAGGTGGTGAACAAGGTTGCTTCGGGATTGGACGAGAAGGGCGAGCGCCTCTATTGGTCGACCAAAGACGAGACAGCCCCCATGTTCGTCAAGAGTGTAGAGAAAGGTGAACGTTCAACGGTCGTAGAATATATTTACAAGCAGGGTGAGCCCCATCGCTACACGCTGCCCTTCATCGACTCGGCCAGTATCACGGCCTCCGTGATTTGCGCCACCGTCTGCCACTGCATGGGACTCGACGCCGCTACCATCGCTGAGCGCATGGCTCTTCTTGCTCCCATCGCTATGCGCATGGAGGTGAAAGAAGGTCAGAACGAGTGCACGCTCATCAACGACTCCTATAACTCGGATATCAATTCGCTGGATATCGCCCTCGACTTCATGAACCGCCGTCCCGACCATCAGGATCGTCGCCATACCATCATCCTGAGCGACATCGTCCAGAGCGGTGAGAGTCCTGAAAAGCTTTACACCACCGTGAGCGAACTATGCGAGAAGCGTGGTGTGGACAAGTTTATCGGCATTGGTCCGGACATGTGCGCCAATGCCGACTGCATCAAGGTGGGCGAGAAATATTTCTTCCCCAGCGTGGAGGAGTTCATCCATAGTCCGCTTTTCCATAATCTCCATCGCGAGGTGATCCTCGTGAAGGGCGCCCGCCAGTTTGGCTTCGACCAGATCACGGAACTGCTCGTACAGAAAGTGCACGAGACAACGCTGGAGGTGAATCTCGACGCCGTGGTGAAGAACTTGAATTACTATCGCTCGTTTCTGAAGCCCGAGACTAAACTGACCTGCATGATCAAGGCCGACGCCTATGGAGCCGGGGCCGTGGAGATTGCCAAGACGCTGCAAGACCATCGTGTGGACTATCTCGCTGTGGCTGTGGCCGACGAAGGTGCTTCGCTCCGCCGCAATGGCATCACGGCCAACATCATGGTGATGAATCCCGAGATGACCGCCTTCAAGACGATGTTCGACTACGACTTGGAGCCTGAGGTCTACAGTTTCCGTCTGCTCGACGCCCTCGTGAAGGCAGCCGAGAAAGAGGGTATCACCGACTTCCCCGTGCATATCAAGCTTGATACGGGCATGCATCGTCTCGGTTTCGACCCGTTGAAGGATATGGATGAGCTCATCAAGCGGCTGAAGCATCAGACGGCTGTCATTCCGCGTTCGGTGTTCTCCCACTTTGTTGGCTCCGACAGCGACAACTTTGATGAGTTCAGTGCCCATCAGTTTGAACTGTTCAAGGCTGGCAGTGACAAACTGCAAGCTGCTTTCAGCCACAAGATACTGCGCCACATCGACAACTCCGCAGGCATTGAGCACTTCCCCGAGCGCCAGCTCGACATGTGCCGTCTGGGACTTGGCCTCTATGGCATCGATCCGCGCGACAATAGAATCCTGAATGTCGTCTCGACATTGAAGACGACCATCCTGCAAATCCATGATGTTCCTGCAGGAGAGACCGTGGGCTACAGCCGTAAGGGAAAGATTGACCGCGACAGCCGCATCGCCGCTATTCCTATTGGATACGCCGACGGACTCAACCGCAAACTCGGCAACCGCCATTGCTACTGTCTGGTCAATGGACAGAAGGCCTACTACGTGGGCAACATCTGCATGGATGTGGCCATGATCGACGTCACGGATATCGACTGCAAGGAAGGCGACAGCGTGGAAATCTTCGGCGAGCATCTGCCCGTCACCGTGCTGAGCGACTGCATCGATACTATTCCTTACGAAGTCCTCACCGGCATCAGCAACCGCGTGAAGAGAGTCTACTTCCACGACTAATAGAATTAGAAAGAGTCTCGAACGACTTCAATCATACAATAAGTCCCCCAGACTATGCTCAAATCGGGCGCAGTCTGGGGGATTTGCTATGTTTATGCGGGGCTGAGAGGCTTTCTCTCACTAGGGAATAGGGGGGATGGGGGTTATGGGGTGGATAGGATGAATGGGGCTTTTCTAGATAACTTTATTGGCTATAATTACGCTTTTTAAAATATTTTTGCTATCTTTGCACCGATTTGCAAAATGCAAGTTAAGGGGTGCTGTGCCGTGTGGCATGGCTGAGATCAAACCCATAGAACCTGAAACGGGTAATGCCGGCGCAGGGAAAGGTAATCCCTTATTTCTATTTACTATATCTTTTTATCCAATGCAAAAAGATGTACTTTTAGCTTCCATGCTTATCTGTATGGCAACTTCTTCGGCTGCTATGGCCGGAAACACTGATGAGAAGAGTAAAATAGACTCCCTTCACACCTATCAACTTCAGACAGTTGTCGTTGCCTCCACACGTGCTGGCAACAAGACGCCAATGGCTTTCCAGAACGTGAGCCGCAAGGAATTGCAGTCTGTCAACTTCGGTAAGGATATTCCTTATCTGCTTTCGCTCACGCCCAGCATCATCACCACATCGGATGCAGGCAATGGTATTGGCTACACGACGCTTCGTGTGCGTGGCACCGACCCCACACGTATCAATATCACCGTGAACGGTATTCCGCAGAACGACGCCGAGTCGAGTGGACTCTACTGGGTGAACATGGGCGACTTCGCCTCGAGCGTGCAGTCGATGCAGGTGCAGCGTGGCGTCGGTACTTCCACAAACGGCGCTGGTGCCTTCGGTGCCACGGTCAACATGCTCACCGAAAACATCGGCAGCAAGCCCTATATGGGACTCGACCTCAGTGGCGGCTCCTACTACAGCCACAAGGAGACACTTCGCTTCAGCACCGGTCTGCTTGGCGGACACTGGGGCGTTCAGGGCCGACTGAGCAACATCGGCTCGAAAGGCTACATCCGTCGTGCCTCAACAAAGCTCAACAGCTACTTCTTGCAGGCAGGCTACTTCTCAGACAACACCATGGTGAAGCTCCTCACCTACAACGGCAATGAGGAGACCTATCATGCCTGGGACTATTCGAGCAAGTATCAGCAGAGCGTCTACGGCCGCCGCTACAACCCCTGCGGTGAGTTCAAGGACGACGAAGGTCATACCTTATATTATAAGAACCAGACCGATAACTATCATCAGCAGAACTATCAGCTCATCATGACTCAGCGGTTCAGCAACCAGTTCAACCTCCACGCCGCCCTTCACTATACCAAGGGACAGGGCTACTATGAGCAGTATCGCTATCAGGACAAGCTGGTGAAGTACGGACTGGCCGACAAGGGCTTCAAGTCGGACCTCATCCGTCAGAAGAAGATGGACAACGACTTCTATGGTGCCGTTGCTGACCTAACGTTCAACGACCACAAGAATCTCACGGCCATCCTGGGTGGCGGTTGGAACAAATACGATGGCGACCACTTCGGACTTGTCACTTGGGCCAAGCAGACTCAGTATGAGTTGCTGCCTGACTTCGAGTATTACTGCAACAATGCCAAGAAGACCGACGGCAACATCTACGGCAAGGTCAGCTATCAGTTCCTTCCCGGACTCTCCGCTTATGTTGACTTGCAGTATCGCCACGTGATGTACAAGCTGCAGGACCCCAACGATGATTATGGCAGTAACCCCGATGGTAAGTATATCTATAAGGACAACTTCGACTTCTTCAACCCGAAGTTTGGTTTCAACTACGACATCAATCCTCACCATCAGGCTTACGTCTCGTTTGCCATCAGCCACCGCGAGCCTACCCGCACGAACTATAAGGACTATGCTTCCAATGGCATCTCCTATCCTAAGGCAGAGCGCCTGAACGACCTCGAGCTGGGCTACAACTATCGCAGCAGCGTGTTCAGCGCTGGTGTCAACCTCTATTATATGTGGTACGACAATCAGTTCGTGCTGACCGGTGAACTCGATCCTATCGGCAACGCCATCACCCGCAATGTGAAGGACAGCTACCGTATGGGTGTTGAGCTGCAGGCAGCATGGAAACCTGTCGACTGGTTCCGCTGGGACGCAAACGCAACCTTCTCGCGCAACCGTGTGAAGAATATGATGGTGACGCTCGACTACTATCAAACGATACAGAAGAATCTTGGCACCCAGCCGTTGAGTTTCTCGCCCGATGTCATTTTCAACAGCATCTGGACCTTTACATGGAAAGGATTTGAGGCTAAAGTCATTGAGCGCTATGTCAGCGAACAGTACCTCACCAATACAGGTTTCAAGACAATGGCCTGCACAGATGAGAACGGCAATCCCACACAGGAGACACTGATGCTCGGCGACCACTGGACAACCGACCTCTCGCTGGACTACCATTTCTCTTGGAAGAAATTCGGACTGAAGGACGCCACCATCGGCTTCACCGTCTACAATCTCTTCAGCAAGAAGTACGACAACAACGGTTGGGCTGCTCCCCAGTTTGAGAAGGATGCCAACGGCAATGTCATCGCCGTCAACACATGGGGTGTGCGCGATGATGGCGCAGTGGGCTTCGCTCCCTCAGCACCTTTCAACTGCATGGCACATCTGAGTATTAACTTCTAAAAAGAAGACCCACCTTAGGGTGGGTCTTCTTTATATTTTCTATCATGAACTATTTGGATATTATCACGACCGTCTTAGGTCTGATTTATATTTGGTTGGAATACCGTGCGAGCATTATGCTGTGGCTCGTGGGTATCGTGATGCCGGCTCTCGACATCATTCTCTACTGGACCCACGGACTGTATGGAGACGCGGCAATGGCGGTTTACTATACCGTGGCTGCCATCTACGGATGGATAGTCTGGAAATTCGGAAAGAAACACAATCAGGCTGAGGGGGAAGAGATGCCCATCACCCACATGCCCAGTCGGCTGTATCTGCCGGCTTTGGCGTTCTTTGCTGTGGCTTGGGTTCTGACCTGGTATGTCCTTTCGCACTATACCAACTCAAACATCCCCGTTCTCGATGCCTTCACCAATGCCCTCAGTTTCGTGGGATTGTGGACTCTAGCCCGCAAGTACATCGAGCAGTGGTTCTTCTGGATTGTTGTGGATGGCGTGAGCTGCTACCTTTATATTATTAAGGATTTACCCTTCAAAGCCTCCCTCTACGGACTCTATGTCGTCATAGCCGTCATGGGATACTTCAAGTGGAAGAAGATGATGAAAAAAGCATGAATTATTCATTGATAACTTTGCAAAGTCGGTTCCGTCATGTGGTGCTGGCCGATGGCGATGCTCCGCGGAATCCTATCGCTTGCAATCTATTAAAAAGTGCTGAGTCGCTGGTTTGCTGTGACCGTGCGGCTGCAACTGCGTTCCGCTTGGGCCTGACGCCAACGGCCGTCGTCGGCGACGGCGATTCCATACCTGAGAATCTGCGCGAGCACTATGCTGAGCTCTGGCACCACATCGCCGAACAAGACTCCAACGACCTGACCAAGGCCACACGATGGACAATGAGTCTGCCTACGTTCGATAAACAAACGGATAATACGGTCTGTTACTTAGGCGCCACCGGAAAGCGCGAAGACCACACCATCTCCAACATTTCCCTGATGGCTTACTATCTGGACGAGTACGCGTTGAATCCCGTTATGGTGACCGACTACGGATGGTTTGTTGCCATCCATGGCGACGCCACTCTTGAAGTGCTTCCGCGCCAGCAAGTGAGCATCTTCAACTTCTCGTGCAAGCATCTCGATGCCACCGGACTGAAATGGAAGCCTTGGGCCTTTGAGCGTCTGTGGTGCGGAAGCCTGAACGAAGCCTTGGGAACGGAAGTTCAGTTCCATGCCGATGGAACCTACTTGATCTATCGCACGTTCGAGAGAAAAGGATAATCTTAGCAGCGAAGAATTCTTCTACGGTTGGATGAGCATGATGAAAAGGAATTCTGAAGCAAAGAACATCAGCTTCAGGTTCTTGTCTGTATTCTCCAACTGCTTCTTCCCATATCGCGAGCAAATGGCGTAGTAGCATCCGATGCTTTGGGGGAAGGAGATCAGCGCCGACATTGTCATGCGGAGCAGTGGCGAGATGCCTTCATAAAGCGTTCCGTTGTCGACCAGAAGAAGGACGATGCGGCCGATCAACAACACCAAAAAGACCGCAATCCACCAAATGGAGCGCTTTGAATATTTCAGATGTTCTTCTTTGCTGACTTTCACGTTGACGTCGAGAACGTTGAACAGCATGCGCATGGAAAGAATGAGACATGCCGCAAGACAAATCATCGCCATTCCGGCACCGATAAACAAAGCGATGGAATTGCTCCTTTCGCCAATCACCATGATGATGAGACCGAGAATAATGCCGAAAAACAGGATATTCAATTTATTCGTATTCATAGTTGGAAGAAGTTAAGTTCAGCAAGAGAACAAACGGAAGAATATAAGTTTGGAGAGAAGAAAAAAATAGGAGTTGGAGCAATTTCCAACTCCTATTTTTATATGCAATGGTTATTTTGCGACATCAGTCTTGCCACGTGCCTGCTTGCGCTTTCTGTAGTCAGACCAGAGACCGAAGGCAATGAGCAGGAACAGCACCAGATAGCCCACGTAGGCTACGGTCTCTGTGCGGTCGATGCTCTTGGGGAAGAAGGCAAGTTCCACCTTGTGGTTGCCCGGAGCGATGTGGATGGCGCGCAGCACGTAGTTGACGCGCCCCACCTCGACGGGCTTTCCGTCTACCTTTGCCGTCCAGCCGGGATAGTAAATCTCTGAGAACACAAGTACGCCGCCCTTGTCGCTCTGCACCTCGTAGGCCAGCTGGTTGGGCTCGTAGGCCGTAATCTTCACCACGGAGACATTGCCTTGCGGAACAGCCTTGCCGAGGACGGACTCGAACTTCTTGTCGGCAACGGCCTCATGGCGGAGGTTGCACTTTCCGATGCCGTCGAGTTCCTCATTTGCATTGCTGACATAGCTGACCTTATCCACAAACCACGCATTGCCGTAGACATAAGGATTTTGAATCGGCATGGTCTTGTCGCCTTGCAGAGGCAGGATGAAGTACTTGGCATTGAGCATATTCAGCACGGGCCAGATGGAATCGCCGGCTACTTGCGTCATGTCGCCGCCAGCACGGCCGATGGCATTGATAGACTTCTGCATCTCGGGAGCAATGTAGGCCTCGATGAGTTCCTGGTAGCGGCGCAGCTTGGCAGGATGGTAGCCTCCGATAGACTTGTGGTAGTAGGAGGTCTCGTTCTCATTGAAGGTGTTGCTTGCGAAGTTCAGTACGCGATAGTCGAGATTCTTGTCCTGCAGGATGAATTCGTCGGCTGCGGTCTTGGGCTGAGGCATCTCGCGCTCACTCTTCTCCACAAACATGTCGTCGTTGAGGTAGCGCTTGTTGACAAGCCACATGTCCAGCAGACAGAGCACCGTGATGCCGAGCACCATGATTTGGGCCGAAACCTTGCGGTACTTATAGAGCAGCAAGAACACCATGCCCACCAGAATGACGCCGAATGAGCGCCAGCAGTCGGAAGTGAAGATGCTCTCGCGAACGGCACGCAGGTTGCCCTCGAAGCCCGACATGTAGGCTGCGGCCTCAGCGCCTTGTTTTGAAATCTCGTTGAATTGCTGCATCTCGCTGCTGGAGATGAAGTCGGAGAAGAATACATTCGGCATCAAGGCGAAGAGCACGCAGATGCCTCCGGTGAGGGCGAACGACAGCCAGACGTAGCGCATCTTCTTCTGCAGCACCGTCGGGTCGTCGATAATCTTCTTCAAAGCCATGATGGCCAGCAACGGAATCGTGAACTCGGCTATGACGAGTATGGAGGCCACGGTACGGAACTTGGCATACATGGGGATGTAGTCGAGGAAGAAGTTGGTGAGCGGCATGAAGTTCTTGCCCCACGAGAGCAGGATGCTCAGCACGGTGCAGAACAGCAGTGCCCACTTCATCGGACCCTTGACGACGAACAGACCGAGGATGAACAGCAGCATGACGAAGGCGCCCACATAGACCGGACCGCTCGTGCCGGGCTGCTCGCCCCAATACTGACCTATCTGCTGATAGAAGTTCAGGTATTGTGGGTCGGCCTTCTCCATGGCTTTGGCGTTCTGCGACATGGGCACAGAGGCACCGCCCTTCGTGTTGGGGATGAGCAGCGTCCAGGTCTCACCGATGCCGTAGCTCCACTGCGTCACGTAGTCGCGGTCGAGACCCGAGCTGGTCTGGTTGGAAGAGTTCTTCTTCACCAGCTCGCTCTTGCCACGCATGGTGTCCTTGGCGTATTCATAGGTGTGGTAGAGCGTGCTCAGGTTGAGCGCCAGACCCACCAGCGCGCCCACGATGCACACGCCTGTAGCCTTCAGGAAGTCGGCCATCTTGTGCTGTTTGATGGCGATGGCGAGATAGGCGATGACCATGGCAATGATGATGAACAGATAATAATAGGTCATCTGCACATGGTTGGCATTGATTTCGAAGGCCGTGAAGATTGCTGTGACGATGAGTCCCCACAGGTATTTGCCTCGATAGGCCAGCACGATACCGGCTATCATTGGGGGCAGATAGGCCAGGGCCATCACCTTCCAGATGTGGCCCGCGGCGATGATGATGAAGAAATAGCTGCTGAAAGCCCAGATGATACTGCCCAGTACGGCCAGATACTGACGGAAGTCGAAGGCTCTCAACAGAATATAGAATCCCAACAGATAGGCAAACACCAGCCACACATTTTCGGGAAGCCAGAGGTGATAGACGTCCTCGGCGCCCTTGAGCAGCTTTTGGCTATCGTAGGACGGCGACATCTGATAGGTTGGCATACCGCTGAAGATGGAGTTGGTCCAGCGGGTCTGCTTGCCGGTCTTCTGCTTGTACTCTATAGATTCCTCGCCGGCGCCACGTCCTGCCGAGGAGTCGTGACGATAGAGAATGCGACCGTCGAGGTCGGCCGGCATGAAATAGACAAAAGCGATGATGGCAAACAGTATCACCGCCAGGATGTCGGGAAGACATTTCTTCAATGTATTATTCATTCGTTGTGGAATTTGTTTCTTGTGCAAAATTACAAAAATATAATGACTAATGGAGAAGTTTAAAGAGTTTTTCGTAAATTTGCAAAGAAAAGGATAAGGATGGCTTCTAAGGATTCGGCAATAATCATGAATCGACGACTTACAGCATCTTTCAAAACGGAACCCCCAATAATTATGAATTTAGAACGATGAATTATCAAAGAATAGCGATAATCGTGGCTATGGACAAGGAATTCAACCAATTGGAATCCCTGCTCAGCGACAAGAAGAGTGAGGAGACCCTTCACGGACGTCTCGTCACGGGACATATCGGCGACAAAGAAATAGCCCTGCAGAAGTGCGGTATCGGTAAGGTGAACTCCGCCATTGGCACCACTTTGCTCATCACGACTTTCCGGCCCCAGCTGGTCATCTCCAGCGGATGCGCGGGAGGAGCCGACACCAGCCTCAATGTGGGCGACGTCGTTGTGGCCCGCCAGTGCACTTACCACGATGCCTACTGCGGCGACAATTGCGAGAAAGGACAGATTCTCGGTATGCCAGCCCGCTTTGATGCTCCCGCAGAGCTCGTAGAGAAGGCTTTGAGCCTGACCAGCGACGCCATACGCGTGACAGACGGACTCACCGTAAGCGGGGAGTGGTTTGTTGATTCGCGCGACAAGATGCGCTCCATCCTCGACAGCTTCCCAGAGGCCAAGGCCGTGGACATGGAGAGTTGTTCCATCGCTCAGACCTGTCACATCTTCGGCGTAGACTTCATCTCATTCCGCATCATCAGCGACATCCCGCTCAAGGACCACAAGGCTCAGATGTATTTCGACTTCTGGGACCGCATGGCCGACGGCAGCTTCGAGGTCACCAAAGAGTTCCTCAGTGTAATCTGAAGGGCCGTCTGACTTGCCCTGTGCTATTAGTTCGCAACTAATCTCAGCAACGCTCTGTTGACAGATACGCCTCTTGGACAGAGGATTGTGCTTTATAGCCTGACGATTTGTGCTTTATAGGCTGACGATTTATGCTTAATAGCTTGGTAATTTACGCTTTATTGCCAAATGATGGCTTGAGCATTAAAAAATTATGAATTATGAATTATGAATTGTGAATTATGAATAAGATTCCTTCTTTTACGATTGACCACAACCGTCTGCTCCGCGGCATCTACGTAAGCCGCAAGGACACGGTTGGCAGTGAAACATTGACAACATTCGACATCCGTATGAAAGAGCCCAACCGTGAGCCCGTGGTTCATCCCGGAGCCTTGCATACGATTGAGCATCTTGCAGCAACCTTCCTTCGCAACGATCCCGAATGGAAAGACCGCGTCATCTATTGGGGACCAATGGGATGCCTGACGGGCAACTATCTGATTCTGCAGGGCGACCTCCAATCAGAGGATATTGTAGACCTGATGCGCCGCACGTTCAGCTTTATCGCTGACTATGAAGGCGAGGTTCCCGGTGCTGCACCGCAGGATTGTGGCAACTGGCTTCTCCACGACCTCCCCATGGCGCATTGGGAAGCACGGAAGTTCCTCGATGAGGTGCTTAACAACATCAAGCCCGAGAATCTTCATTATCCCGAATAAGCACTGGCCCCACATTCAGCCTCCTATGGTGAATGCGGGGCTTTGTTTGTTATAATAATCTTTCGTGACGGTCGTCACAAAACAACGTGACGGTCGCCACGCACGAACGTGTCGGTCGTCACGCACGAACGTGATGTTCGTCACGAAGAAACGTGACATTTGTCACGTGTGTATTTAGTTGAGGTGGCACTCTGTAGGAGCGGCGGCATTCCTGCCGCCGAAAGGTTTACTTATGAAGTGCAATCGGGTTTCTTTCTTGGTCGTCAGGAATGACGACCCTCCTATAAGCATCGCCTCTCAGGCAATTATTCTTTACAGGATACTATGTGGCTGTCCGCGAGTGTTTGTCCGGTGGTGTTCTTTTCCCCTCCCTTTGTAGAGGCTAATGTCTTTAGCAAGCATAATGCAACTAAAAAAATTCGAAGTACCTTTAACGGAAGCCAATTTTAGAGTTTTGTTACAGCCTCTTTGTAGGGAGGGGCTAGTGGTGGGTCTTCTAGGTTAGTCTTCTAGGTGGGTCTTCTAGGCGAGTCTTCACTGGTTTTATGGAAGTTTAACCCTAACTGAATTTAAAATCAAGAATAAAACCACTTTTTATTTGGCGGTTGTATCAAAATGGATTACCTTTGCATTGAACTTGATAACTAGCTTCGAGATCACTTAAACACTCTTCGGAAGAAATGTCTTCGGATGAGAGACATGTGAAGAATCAAATTTTAGTAAACTATATTTGCTATGAAAGTACATGAGTATCAGGCAAAACAGTTTTTTGCCAATTACGGGGTGCCTGTAGACCATTGCATCCTTTGTCGCTCGGCAGCCGAAGCTGTAGAGGCGTACAAGAAGTTGGGGGTTGACACCGTTGTGGTTAAGGCTCAGGTTCACACTGGTGGACGTGGCAAGGCCGGCGGCGTAAAGTTGGCCCACAATGCCGATGAGGTAGAGAAGTATGCCAATCAGATTCTTGGTATGACGATAAAGGGATTCGTCGTCGACCGCATCCTCGTCACCGAAGCTGCCCACATCGCTTCGGAGTACTACGTCAGTATCCTTGTTGACCGCAAAATCAAGCAGCCTATTATCATGATGAGCCGCGAGGGTGGTATGGAAATCGAGCAGGTGGCTAAGGTGTCGCCCGAGAAGATTGTCCGTGTGCCTATCGATCCCATCGTGGGTCTGCCCGACTATCTGGCCCGCGACGCTGCCTACAATCTCTTCGACGATATTAAGCTCGTGCGCCAGTGTGCCGCTGTTCTGCAGAAACTCTACAAGCTCTTTGTGGAGAAAGACGCTTCGCTCGTGGAGATCAACCCGCTCGTGCTGACCAAGGAAGGCACACTTCTGGCTGTCGACGCCAAGATGACTTTCGACAACAACTCGCTCTTCCGCCATCCCGACGTGCTCGAACTCAACGAGCCTACACCCGAGGAAAAGGTGGAACAGGACGCCAAGAGCAAGGGCTTCAGCTATGTAAACCTGGGTGGCGACATCGGCTGCATGGTGAATGGTGCCGGACTGGCCATGGCTACGATGGATATGATCAAACTCTACGGCGGCAGTCCTGCCAACTTCCTGGATATCGGTGGCAGTTCCAACCCGCAGAAAATTGTTGAGGCCATGAAGCTTCTCACCTCTGATAAGCATGTCAAAGTTGTGCTCATCAATATCTTCGGCGGTATCACCCGCTGCGACGATGTAGCAAAAGGCTTGATAGAGGCTTTCCAGGAGATCAAAACCGACATGCCGATCGTGATTCGCCTGACGGGAACCAACGAGACCGAAGGCCGCGAGATTCTGAAGGGTACCCACTTCCACGTGGCCCACACCATGAGCGAGGCTGGAAAAATGGCTGTGGAATTGTCTAAATAATCGATTATTAACAGTTTGCAGAAATGAGTGTATTGATCAATAAAGATACCCGTGTCATCGTTCAGGGTATAACAGGCCGCGATGGTAGTTTCCACGCTGCCAAGATGAAAGAATACGGAACACAAGTTGTGGGTGGCACTTCGCCCGGTAAAGGCGGTCAGAATGTGGACGGAATCCCCGTCTTCAACACTGTCAAGGAGGCTGTTGAGGCAACCGGCGCCAATACGTCGATAATTTTCGTGCCGGCTCCCTTTGCCAAGGATGCCATGATGGAGGCTGCCGACGCCGGAGTGAAGCTGATCGTCTGCATCACTGAGGGCATTCCCGTGATGGATGCCGTTGTGGCTCATCAGTTTATTCGCATGAAGGGCGCAAATCTCATAGGCCCGAACTGCCCCGGACTCATCTCTCCCGACTTGAGTATGGTGGGCATCATGCCGACGAATATCTTCAAGAAGGGCCATACGGGAATCATCAGCCGCAGTGGTACGTTGACTTATGAGGTGGTGCAGAATCTGACTTCGGCCGGTATCGGACAGTCTACTGCCATTGGCGTGGGTGGTGACCCCGTGGTGGGACTCTACTTCGAGGACATGCTTCAGCTCTTCCAGGACGATCCCGACACCGACAGCATCGTGATCATTGGTGAGATTGGCGGTGACGCAGAGGAGCGCGCAGCCGAATTCATCAAGGAGAAAGTCTCGAAGCCCGTTGTCGCCTTCATCGATGGTCGTGAGGCGCCTCCCGGAAAGCAGATGGGTCATGCCGGTGCTATCATCACTACAGGCGCTGGTACCGCCGCAGAGAAGATTGCCGCTTTCAAGGCCGCCGGTGTTCCCGTGGCCATGGAAACCTGTGAGATTCCCGTGCTCCTCAAAGAGAAGATGAAGCTGTAGAACGCAGCCCGTCAACATCGACAATCTTTTTCCCGCTTATATTTATGGCCGGATTCCTTGCTGGGGATCCGGCTTTTTAGTGTTTTGTATGCTGGCTGCCACATGCCATCCCGCGGGTTCCTATATGCAGTCCCGCTGGCTGCCAAGTGCCATCCCGCAGGCTCCCATTTGGCGGCCTGCATGAGTAACCGGAGTTTGCGCTTTCATCAAGCCTAAACGGGAAGGTTGATTCCCCATCCTCTGAGAGCCGCAGACCCAAGCTGAACGTTGGCAGGAAAAGAAAAAATGGGGCGAAAGGCTTGCCGTTTGATGATTTTTAGTTATTTTTGCCGTATGAAAATCGTACGCAACCCATTATTGCCTCCAAAGGATTTTCTCGCCATCAATCTGTTTGGCTTTTGCTTTTGTCGGAGAGACGCCGTCATCACGAAGCGTGTTGTCAACCATGAGAGCATCCACACTGCCCAGATGCGCGAGTTGCTCTACGTAGGGTTCTATGTTCTCTATGTTGCTGAGTGGCTTTATCGGTTGTTGCTCATCCGTTCATCCTATGACGCCTATATGGCCATCAGTTTCGAGCGTGAGGCCTACCGTCACGATGGAGACGATTCCTACCTAAAGCAAAGAAGGCATTTCGCCTGGACGAAATACCTTCATGGATGTTGATTAAGTCGTAAAATACTTATTTGGCC
>ONYS01000184.1 GCA_900322095.1 uncultured Prevotella sp. | reverse complement strand
TCGTTTTCTGGCTCCATTTTCTCCTTTGTGGACCTGAACGAGGCGTTGATTTTTTGGGACCCGTGTGGGTCAAAATATTTATTCAGTGAACACTAATTCAAATTTAACTCAGGAACAACAAGAGGGTCTTGGTGCTAAGGAGTCCAGTTTCGATGACTAATGGTAAATAATCTTGAACGTTATCCGTTCTGATATTGTTGGATAGCACCAAAATAAATCCCACCACTACAGGCGAAGGCTTGTGGCGGTGGGATTTTCTGTTTTGGGGGCGGTGGGATTTACTTTTGTGCGACACCGATCACTATGACCTGGTCGTAGTCGTTGACGCGGAGGGAGATGCTGTCGCTGTTTTGTGGCCAGGGCAGGGAGACGAAGGAACGCACGCTGTAGTATTCCGGCTGGCCATTCTGGGCATGCATCATCCGGATATAGCTCACGCGCTTGCCGCCCACGATACGTATGGAGTCGCGGGTGAAGCCGATGCGTTGCGCCTGCGTGTCGTCGTCCTGATGACCCGTCTTCACCGAGAAACCCACGTTGAGGTAGCCTCCGGCGGCCCATGCGCTGGTGAACGTCAGCGGGTCGGTGGGGATGTCCTTGAGTTGTACGGACTCGTAGAGCGGTGCCACGATCACTTGGTTCATCGTTACGGGCTCCGCGGTGCCGTCGGCCGCAGTCTTGTAGTAGGCGAGGGTGCGGTAGAGCGAGTCGGTAGTCGTGGCCCAGCTGACGAAGGCGTTTGTGTCGAACTTGATTTGCTCGCCGTTGTCGGTGACGAGGTAGTCGGCCTGCTGAGGCTCGCAGGTGTGGAGCATGCCGAAGGCGGTGGTGACGCGGCTGAGGTTGCCGTCGCCGGTCTCGTAGGTCTCGTGCTCGCATCCTGTCATCACGAGCACAGCCGCCATGGCGCCAATGGCGCCGAAGATATGGTTCTTGTTTATCATCGATTGTCTTGAATAAGTGTTTGCCCGTCCTTATGTATGACGTGCCTACTTATTAAACGCTCCGCTTCGCGGAATATTATTTTCAGGAATAATAAGACCCACCCCAACCCCTCCCTACAGAGAGGCTGTAACAAAACCTCCGAGATCTTCACCAGCCAAACCTCCCTACACAAAAAAAATTCTGTCTTTAGCCTACATTATTCATGGAGATTATTTTTCACACGAATATCCATAAATTATCCATAAATTTCTCATGAATATAATCATTTACGAATAATTTAGGACCAGTTGAATTTTTCCGTGGATGAGATTTTCCTTCAAATTATTCCCGGAACTTTTCACCTTTGCCGATTTTCCTCCAAATCATCCACGGACTTTTTCACCTGTCCCGGGGTTAGGGGTGGGTCTCCTCCCTTGGCCGTCAGGATTTCACTCATGTTTCTTTGTTTTGAATGAAAAAAATAAAACCAATTAAAACCAGACAAAAACCAAACCAACCAAATCTTTCTGAGTTTTCGGCGGTAGGTTTTATCCTGGTTTTAATTGGTTTTTCTTCTTTATCTTATGCACTGAGTGCAGTGCACGTAGGAGCGTCGTAGGTCGGTTTGCGTTCCCCTCCCTCTGTAGGGAGGGGTTAGGGGTGGGTCTTTTTTTACGCGAACTGGTTCTCCACGATGTCCGTCAGCACGTCTTTGATGTCAAGGCCGGCGGCACGCACCTGCTGCGGGATGAAGCTCGTGGCCGTCATGCCCGGCGTCGTATTGATTTCCAGCATGTTCACCTGGTCGTTGCCATCGGCATCCTTCGTGATGATGTAGTCGATGCGGATGATGCCGTTGCACTTCAGAATGTCGTAGATGCGGCTCGTCTCGTCGGCCACAGCTTTTGCCGTCTCAGGCGAGATGCGGGCCGGCGTGATCTCCTGCACCTGACCGTTGTACTTGGCGTCGTAGTCGAAGAACTCATTCTTCGTCACCACCTCGGTGGCAGGGAAGACAACGCTCTTCTTCTTCGTCTTGTAGCAGCCGATAGAGAGCTCCGTGCCGTCCATAAACTTCTCTATCATCACCTCGTCGCTCTCCATGAACGCCACGCGCAGGGCTGGAGCGAGCTGGTCGGCGCACTTCACCTTGCTCACGCCGAATGACGATCCGTCGTTAGCAGGCTTCACGAACACCGGCATGCCCAGACGCTCCTCAATGGCGTGCTCGTCGTAGGGCTCGTTGCGGCGCAGCAGGATGCTGTCGGCAACGCGCACGCCGAAGCCGCGCAGATAGTTGTTGAGCACGTATTTGTCAAATGTCATGGCCTCTACGAGTACGCCGCTGGTGGAGTAGGGGATGTGGAGCAGGTCGAAGTAGCCCTGCATGATGCCGTTCTCACCCGGTGTGCCGTGGATGGTGATATAGGCATAGTCGAACATCACCACCTTGCCGTTGAGCAGGAACGAGAAGTCGTTCTTGTCGATGGTAATGTTGCGGTCGGGCATCTCTACATGCCAGTCCTGTCCCTTCACGTCGACAATGTAGACATTGTAGCGCTCCTTGTCGAAGAATGAATACAGACCCTCGGCCGAACGCATGGAGACGTCGTGTTCTGAAGAATCGCCACCACAGACGATAGCGATGTTTCTCTTAAGATTTTTCATACTAACAAGATTATGTCTTATTTTTAATTCTTTCTGTTGATTATCTGTATGCAGTCCGCTGCTCAGTCCATCGAGGCTTTGCCGGCAATGAACCTGCGCCACTTCTCGATGAGTGCCGCGAAGTCGTCGGGCCAGGGACTGTCGAAGTCCATCTGCTCACCGGTCAGGGGATGGCGGAAGCCCAGCGTGCGGGCGTGGAGCGCCTGCCGTGGACAGAGTCTGAAGCAGTTCTCCACAAACGCCTTGTAGGTCGACGACCGCTGTCCGCGCAGAATCTCGCAGCCGCCGTAGCGCTCGTCGCCGAAGAGCGGATGGCCGATGCTCTTCATGTGAGCGCGTATCTGGTGGGTGCGGCCCGTCTCGAGGATGCACTCCACGAGCGTGGTGTAGCCGAATCGCTCCAGCACTCGCCAATGGGTGACGGCCGGTTTGCCGATGCCCGAGTCGGGACTGAATGTCTTCATGCGCAGCCGGTCTTTCGGGTCGCGGCCGATGTTGCCCTCGATGCGTCCTTCCTCGCCGTCCATGTTGCCCCAGACGAGGGCGTTGTAGGAACGGTGGGTGGTCTTGTTGTAGAACTGCTTGCCGAGCGAGGTCTTGGCCTCTGGCGTCTTGGCGATGACGAGCAGTCCGCTGGTGTCCTTGTCGATGCGGTGGACGAGTCCCACCTCGGGGTTGTTGGCGTCGAACTCCTTCATGTCGCGCAGGTGCCAGGCCACGGCGTTGATGAGCGTACCGGTGAAGTTGCCTGCTCCCGGATGCACCACCATGCCCGCCGGTTTGTTGACCACCATGAGCACGTCGTCCTCATAGACCACGTTGATCGGGATGTCCTCGGCCACGATGCTGGAGTCGTGCTTGGGTCGGGCGAGCATCAGCTTGATGACATCGTTGGGACGTATCTTGTAGTTGCTCTTCACGGGCGCGCCGTTGACGAAGATGCATCCCGCCTCTGCCGCCTGCTGAATGCGGTTGCGGCTCTGGTAGGGATTCTTCTCGGCGAGGAACTTGTCGATGCGCACGGGCTTCTGTCCCGGGTCCACATCGATGCTCCAGTGCTCATAGAGCTGTCCGTCGGCGGCCTCAGTAGCGTTGCCCGCGGGTTCTGCGGTCTCGTCGAAGATGTCTTCTGTATCGTCAATATCGATCATGCTCATTGTTGCTTGGCGTTGTCCGACTTCTCTTTCTTCTGCTGTGGCTTCGAGGTCTCCGTCTTCTCCTCCTCAGAGCGTGAGGATGACGTGTGCTCTTCCACTGGCGGTGCGGTGACCTCCTCAAACTCGTCTACGTCGCCACCCGACTCGAGGGGCGTCGACTCGTCGTTGGACACGGGGTCGATGTAGTCGACAGAGTCAGACTCCGACCGCATGCCGTTGCCCACGAGGATGACGAGGGGCACGTCGACGGGTACCTTGTCGCCAGCTACGACGGAGTGGCCGTTGCATTGTATGCCGTAGACCCAGTCTTTCTCACCGGGAATGAACTTGGGCTGGCCCAACTTGAATCCCATGGCGGTGAGCTTGGCCATGGCCTCGCGGAGCGATGAGTTGTCGATCACGTCGGGCAGACTGATGGTGGGCGAGGAGGCGGAGTTGATGGTCACGTAGATGATGTGGCCCGACTTGACGCGCTCTCCGGCTGCGGGCGACTGTTCGAGGATGGCCCCGGCGGGGAGGCGCTTCACGTAGCCCGTGTCGGTGACGACCATCTTCAGACCGAGGTCGTCGAGCTCGTCCTGCGCGTCGTCGAAGGTCTTGTGGATGATGTTGGGCACGGGTATGGACTCACCGTGATGGGTATAGATATCGATGGCAATCTTGGCTCCGAAGGCCAGTGCCACAACGGTAATAGCAATGGCGGCGAGGTTGCCCCACAGATACCGGCTTCTGAACTTGTTGAAGAACTCAGCAGTTTTCATCTTTATTATTTAGGTACAAAGATAGTGGAAATTGGGGGGACTACAAAATAAAAAGCGTTTTTTGTTGAAATTGGGAGGGGAAAGGGGAAGACCCACCCCTAACCAATCAAAGACCCACCCCCTGACCCCTCCCTACAAAGAGGCTGTAACAAAACCTCCGAGATCTTCACCAGCCAAACCTCCCTACACAAAAAAAATTCTCAAATTCGACAATAAAGTGACAATCTGTTTAATGAG
>ONYS01000005.1 GCA_900322095.1 uncultured Prevotella sp. | reverse complement strand
AGGATACTTGGAATGGATGAGGAACAACGTAAACTATATGATTTGGTCGATATGAGCACTCGGTCTTGAAATTTGGGTGTCCCAATGACGAAAACAGGACGGAACTTTTGATTTCATCTGTTCCTGAAACTGCGGAACCGGTGAAGCTGACCAAGACGGAGAAAGAGATTCTTCGCGATATAGCTTTAGGTATGACCACGAAGGAAATTGCGGAGAGGCGTTTTTCCAGCTTCCACACGGTGAACACACACCGAAAGAACATCTTTCGCAAGCTTGGCGTTAACAATGTGCACGAAGCTACGAAGTATGCGTTTAAAGCCGGACTGGTGGATGCAGCAGAATATTACATCTGAAAGCGGCGATTACGAAGTTGCCCACATCAGACTAGCACTCTCTTGTTCAGGCTATTTGCCCGGCGACTCGCTGACAGCGATCTTCACATAGTCATATCCCATGCTTCTCAGAATATTTGTGAGTTGGATTCTGGCGTTCTCGCTTGCTGTTTTTATGTTGGCTGATGTATAGCAACGGCTATACATGGCATCGTAAGCCTTCTTATATAAGGCTTCCCGGTCGGCTTGCGTCCAATCTCCCTCCTCATAGAACGATTTGGTTCGGGCTTCATCAATGAAGTCCGTATCGAGAAGCTTGATTGGCGGCAGGGTAGCCACCACGGTGTCTTTATCCATTCTTATCCATCCATTATGAACTTCATGCATGTTGACGCCCAGGCGAAGTGTGCCAAAATAGATGCGCACTAGTCTGTCGTCGCCGAAGAATCCATGGCTGACGGTGTCGACCAACTCCTCGTCGGCAATGGATAGGAACTCCCATTCGCCGATGTCCTCAAGCGATTTGATTTGGGTGGGCGAGAGTGTAATTTTCTTTTCCTCAGTGACTCCAACATGATTTTCTTTGCCCGAAAAACGAACAATGAGGAACGAAACGACGATCAAGACAAGAACCGTTAACACTACAGTTACTGTGGTTTGCAGGCTTCCTGTTGCCAATTTGAGTCCGAATTTGAACATCTGTCCGATGATAGAAGGGCGTTTGGGCTTCTGCTGAGGTATGTTGCTCAGATGATTGCCTTGATTGAATTTATCTGTTTTCATTCTGCATCAGTTGTTTGATTTCATCAAGCGAGTACTCTTGTTTCCGGAAAGTGACAGTGACGTCTTTCTCATCGTAACCCAAAGCCGTACACATTGGAATAATGATTCTGGCTGCACTGGCTCTTGCCTGTTCAATGATGCGCAACTGAGGAATGTCTGCAATCATAGCTTCGCGGCCTTGCTGTTCAATGGTCGTAAGTTCCTTGTCTGTATATTTCTTGCGCAACAGAGCGACGTGAGACGAAACTTCCTTATGCTCAATTTTTGTACTCGTCATCACAAGTTGCGGATCGGGCAGGATGATCTCTATTTTCTTTCCGTTGCGATGGATGTTCTCCTCTGTCACCTTGCTCATGTCGACATATGCTTTTACTGTTGCATCCATAGGTATGGCGATTTGGCGGGAACTGAAGGGCAGGTTGACAGAGAATTTGTTGTTGAGGATACTGCCATTCAGCTGCTTCACATCGTTTTGTGTAATAATCTTATGCATGTGGCATTCCGCCGTGTAGAGCCGTGAGTCTTTCTGAATCTGGCTTACCAGCATAGGAATTGTGTCGATTTCGGGTTGCTTCTCCGCTTGCTTATTGCTTTTCGAGCAAGAAAGAAGTACGGTGATGAATGCTAATATGATAGGAATGAATTTCTTCATCAGGCTACAATTGTTTATATTGCAGGGCAAAATTAATAAAAATATGCCAAAGTCCTTTTGTTTTAGGCGAAATCTTGTCTTCGTCTTCTTTTTATTGAATTATTCTTCGCGCATCACTATGGTTCCCTTACAGCTTACACAAAGTGAAAATTCTCTCTTTGCATCCTGCTTGGGTATAGAAAATTTTTAGTACCTTTGTGCCAAATACAATAGATTGATGAGAACCAACAAAACAATATTCTTTTTGATTCTTTGTGCGGGGCTGCTCGTTTCTTGCAAGAAGAAGCAGGATGATACGACAATTATTATCCATAAGACCGAAGTAAAGAAGTCTCATGGCACAGAGAAAGTGGGCGATCAGACCCGAAGTTATGATTTCCAATGGTTAGGCTCCAATTACAAGGCTGTTGTAGTTCGCAAGGCAGACACTTCGTTGCCTGTTGCTACAGACGACGAAGGCACAAAGTATTATGACAATCGTATAGAGGTGAAAATCTTACGTGCCGACGGCAGTGAGTTCTTTAACCATACCTTCACAAAGAGTGACTTCCAAGCTGATCTGGACGAGCGCACAAAGGACAACGGGGTGCTCTACAGCGTGATATACGTGAAAGCCGAAGGCGATAATGTAGAATTGAAGGCAAGTGTTGGTTCTCCCAATCAGATGAGTAGCGATGATTATGTGACTTTCACGGTTAAGGTGTCGAGACTGGGAGCACTGAGTGTGTCGAAGGATCAGCAGTTGGATACAGCCAACGATGGTTCGGAAGGTGATATGGGTGACTAATTCGCAAAAATAAATATTAATCATGAAACTGATGACCATGCTTCAGGCATACCCCTTTGATGAGCTTATGCCTGTGATTAATGAGATGTTTCCAGGAACAAAAAAGTATAAGGAACAATTGCGGCTGGGATATGACTTGATGATGGGCATGAAGCCTGTACCTTCTAAAAAGTCTATCCGCTATGAGGTGATGCCGGTACCGGGCAGTGATATGTCCTATATTGGAGCTCCCGACAGTTGTTTCACGACGACATGGGAAGTTTGTCTGGGCAAGGAAGTGAGCCGAGGTAAAGGTGTTACGCTTGACGATGCAGAGATTATCAGCAACTGCTTTGTCAATATGTGTCTGCAAGGCCGCTATCCAAAGGAGTTCGAAGAGGCCCATCGTAAATTGATGCAGGACCGATAGCTGTCAGCTATTTTATAGGGTGTCCAGTTTGATGTACCAAGTTTTAAGCGGTCCCGCGTAAGATCTTGGTTCTCTCTGTAACCCAATTTGTGGACATGTGCTCACTAGCGTAGTCATCAATGTCCTTAAGTTTAACATTAACTAAGCGCTCTTTGAAATTAAATGTTTTAGCGGCATTCTCGTTCTTGAATTTTGAGTATAACGGAAGAAACAAAACGAAGGGGGGTATGCCGTACAGCTTGTTCGGTGACATCTTCATCTTGAATATTCCAAAAGTCGATTCAATGATATCAGATGAGATGTTGAGATTCTTGGAGTCATCAGTCAGCAGCGCCTTGTGCTGGTCAAAATAGCCCAACATGTCGATACCAAGCATTGCTCTGCGACTGCTTGCATTGCCGAGGACATGTTTGATGATGTACCTTCTACATTCACCATAGGTTTTCAGGTTGAACCCCTCATTTTTACACTTCTCTTCAACATGCTTTACAGCATCCATGGCTATAGCCAACTCAGCAACAAGTTCTTTATAGTCCAGATGGCATGCGTAAGCATCTTTTAGCTCCTGAGCAAGCGTGTCATAGACGGAGATCATCCTCTGTGCCCAATCGACCCAGGAAGCCAAGTTCATGAACCTGCAAATGGATCTCATATTCGGTGGAAGCAAGAAAGCTTTATCTGTCAGATGATACTTTAGTCGGATATTCCTCAACAGTGTCGTAAGTCCCTTGAAATCATCAGACTTGCCGTATCGATGCTTTACAATATTACCCATTACATGGCTGATGTCCGAGACTGCAGAAATTCCAGATTTGCCAATGCCGTTAACAAGATTATGTCCTTGGTCGCTGATAACGTATTCCGGCTTATTGCCGACATTGGCCGAGACCTTCTGTATGTTCTTGCAGACGTCATCGCCAGTAAATTGCCCACCAGCTTCCATGTGAAGTATTGTCACATCCTCATGATTGACCGGGCGCCCTTGATGTTCGGCAGGGATACCAAGTATAAGGAGCAGTTTTTCTTTGTTGGCCATTATGCTTTCGTCTAGAACCATGGTATATTTCTGGCCTGGTTTAGCCTTTCTGTCCTCCTCGTAAACTGACAGTCCGAGTTTCTTCAGCCAATTCTCAACAGTGTTGTAGCATGGCACTTTTCCAAGTTTGTCCCCAAAGCACTTGGAGATGATTCCGAGGATAGTGACAACAGTGCGCAACCCACAGTTGGTCTGAGTGTAGATGAGAATACTGAGCTGAACAATCAGAACAGAGAATCGATGTCTTGGAATAGCTTCGAAATCAAATCTTGTTGCTCTTTTGTCAGCGTTGTTCTCGGCGCGTCTTTTTTTTTAAGCTGCCGATCCTTCTTTTTAAGCAGTTGGTCCTTCTTCGATAGTTTGGACTTCTGTTTGGCTATCTTGTCCTCAAACTTCTTGTTTTGGGACTCAAGTTGGGCAACTTGCTTTTGAAGACGTTTTACCTCAGCTTTCAGATCTCTCTCGTTGGATATTGAATCATTATTTTTCATTGATTATAGTATGCTTTATTTTATTGTAAAGTTACTAAAAATCAATGGGTTATGCAAATATTTAAGGATCTATTTTATTACTTAAAATGTTAAATATCAGAACGTTAAATATATAATTAATCGGATGATTCCAGTCATGTTTTTAGGAACATAGAACTGGACACCCTAGCTATTTTATCAGAGGTTTCAGAATACGTGATGGATAGTTCTAGAAGTAAGTGTCCACTGCGGAAAACAATTGTGACCTGAAGGGCTGAAAGTTGAGAACCTAATAGCTTAAAATTGACAGCAGAAATGCCGATAAATGAGAGCTGATTTGCCGATAAATGGTTGGTAAATAGCCGATAAATGGTTGGTAAATAGCCGATAAATGAGAGCTGATTCTCCGTTAATTGAACGTTGAAAAGCTGACTGTTGTTTGTAAACAGGGGGATTCAAATTTAGACGATCGTCATAATCAGTGTTTACTCTGTTAGTTAGCTAAAAAATAAAGGGCTTAACTCTTGATGAGTTAAGCCCTTTGTTTGATTATTTATTATTAGAATTTAGCCATCTTTATAGCATCTACTGCACATTCATCACCCTTGTTTCCAAGTTTTCCTCCGCTGCGGTCTTTTGCTTGCTGCAGATCGTTGACTGTAAGCAGTCCGTAGATTACAGGGATATTCTGACTTGCATTGAGACGGGCGATGCCGTAGGTCACTCCCTGACAGATGTAATCGAAATGCGGTGTCTCGCCTCTGATGACACAACCCAGAATGATAATAGCGTCAAATCCGTCGTTCTTGCACAACTGCTGAGCACCATAGATTAGCTCAAAACTGCCCGGAACTGTTTTAACGTGTATGTTCTCTGGGAGGGCGCCATGCTTCTCAAGAGTCTGTACAGCACCATTGAGAAGAGCACCAGTTATTTCCTTGTTCCATTCAGCTACGACAATGCCAAAGCACATATTGCTGGCATCAGGTACAGATGATTCATCGTAGTCTGAAAGATGATGTAAAGCCGTCGCCATAATATTAAGCCCTTTCTTATTATCTGGAGGCGCGCTCTATGTAAGCGTCGATCCGCTTGGTCTGGACTGTGTAAGAGTTCAGGTAGTCCTTCTTAATTTTCTGATAGATTTCCAAGGCATCAGCCTTCTTTCCCTGGCTCTCCAGAATCTCACCAGCCTGAAGCAGGAAGTGGGGCGACAGGGTGTTGTTCACCCCATCTTTGGAGGCCTTGTCAGCCATGCTGGCAGCCTTCTTGAAGCAATCAACAGCTTTATCGAGTTGGTTGAGATGTGCATAGGCATTACCAAGAGCGTCTACAGCGTTGGGGCTAATGATAGCGTCGCTTGAAGTGTCAAAGCTTTCCAAGTAGTTGGCAGCCTCCTGCCATTTGCCGAGGTTGGCCTCGCAGAGTCCTGCATAGAGATTTGCCAGATTGCCGGCGTCTGTACTGCTGTAGTCGTCGGCGATACGCTTAAAGCCTGCATAGGTAGCTCCGTCTCCGTTGAGAGCCTTGTCGAACTGCTCGGCCATAAAATACTCTTGGCCTTTTGCCAACTCAGTGCTTGCCTTATTCTCACGAGGGATGGAGACATACTGATAATAAAGATACCAGCCAAGTCCTAAAACCACCACTGCTACGATGGCACCGATAAGGTACTTTCTGTTTTTATTTACAAATGTTTCTGCTGCGGAAAATTGTTCATTCTGGTCTTTCTCCAGATTAGTCTTCTTAGCCATTTATTTTTGTTGTTTTTGTTATTTTCGATTCTGTCAAATCTGCTTTCGCAAAAGACACCATGAACCCTTCAGGATTCAGCGTGGCAAAATTACTGAATTTCTTGCAGATAGTGAAATTTATTTGCTACTTTTTTGTTTTTCCATTCTAAATCGTGTAACTTTGCATCACGATTTTTATTATGATACTAAAAAAGATTAGCATAATTAACTACAAGAACTTACAGCAAGTAAATCTTGGCTTGTCGTCCAAGATGAATTGTCTTATAGGTCCGAATGGAGTGGGGAAGACTAATTTTTTGGACGCTATTTATTATATGTCGTTCTGTCACAGTTGCTCCAATCCCATTGATTCGCAAGTGGTAAGTCATGGACAGCCATTTTTTGTCATAGAAGGAAACTACGAAAATGAGCAGGGAGATGAGATTGACGTGTATGTCGGCATGAAGCGCGGTACGAAAAAGCATTTCAAACTTAACAAGAAAGAATATCGTAGGCTTGCTGATCATATCGGCCTGATACCATTAATCATGGCATCTCCATCCGACAATAGCCTCATCACCGGCGGTAGTGAGGAGCGGCGCCGACTGATGGATGTCGTAGTCTCGCAGTGCGACCACTCTTATATGGAGGCTTTGATCAATTACAATAAGGCCCTGCAGCAACGCAATAGCCTGCTGAAAATGGAGGAAGAGCCCGATCTTGAACTGCTTGATATTTGGGAAGAGGAAATGGCAAAGAACGGAGAAGTGATCTATCACAAGCGGGATGCGTTTGTGAAGGAGCTTGTGCCCGTCTTCCAGAGTATTTATAGCTCCATCTCCAGTGATAGCGAACAGGTCTCCTTATGCTATGTCTCCCATGGTCAGCGTGGTCCTCTGCTCGACGTCATTCGGCGCGACAGGGCCAAGGACCGCATTGTGGGATACTCACTGCATGGCGTCCACCGGGATGACTTAGAAATGCAACTCAATGGCTTTCCGATGAAGAAAGAAGGCAGTCAGGGACAATGCAAAACTTATGCTTTAGCGCTCAAACTCGCTCAGTTTGATATGCTTCGGCGTACGGTATCAAATACTACTCCCCTGCTTCTTCTCGACGATATATTTGATAAGCTTGATGCAAAGCGAGTGGAACAAATCATCAAGCTTGTTGCCGGCGATAATTTTGGACAAATCTTTATCACCGATACAAATAGAGACCATCTTGACCACATCTTAAGTAATTCGAATTTTGACTACAAATTATTTGATGTATTGGATGGAAATATAGAAGAGCGGATAGACAATTGATAGAAAAACGATTATGCAAAGGCGTGATGTGAAGAGTCTGGCAGAATTGCTGCCGCAGTTTCTGCGTGATGAGGGGCTTGAGACTCCCTTGATGCAGAAGCGCGTGATTGATTCGTGGGACACTGTTGTGGGGCCCACAGTGGCGAGATATACGGTAACGAAATATATCAGTAATCAAGTGCTGCATGTGAAAATACAAAATCCTGCCTTGCGACAGGATTTAAGTATGATGCGTCAGCAACTTTTGAAGCGATTGAATGAGGCTGTGGGACGGGCTGTAATTGTAGATGTTGTTATCAATTAATCGTTCAAAGAGGGATGCGTCCTCACCCAATTATCATCAGCCCAGCCACAATCATATTACTTCGTCCATCATGACATCGTGTTCATCGCTTGGGATGTCAGGGAATTTTTGAAAAGGGAAACACACACCAATCTTATAGACATGGGGTATCTTCACGAGGAAACGGTCGTAGTAGCCTTTTCCACGTCCAAGCCTGTGTCCCTTTTCGTCGAAACTCATACCAGGAACCAGCGCTATGTCGATGGTGTCGAGCTGGGTGAAAGTCTCTCCGCACGGTTCTAGTATATGGTATTCGTCTTCCCGCATGTCGTGAGGGCCTGTATAAATGCGGAGTTCCATCTCATTTTCAGGGAGTACTACCGGCAAAAGAACCTTCTTACCCATAGCTACAAGACGGTCTATGGCATCATGTGTATAGACTTCGTCGGGGAGGGAATAATAGAACAATACAGTCTTTGCAGCCGCCACTCTGGGATGCTGGAGCAGTTGGCCTATAATAGCGAGCGACTGCTCACGGAGTTGTTGCTCCGTAAACAGTCGCTTGCGCTTGCGTATCTCTTTTCTGAGTTCAGATTTCAACATATCTATGCTATGTAAGTTTTCTCTTTTGGCCTGAGGTCGGGTATAAACAAGTTGGGATCTACGATATCCTTATAGATATTCTGAGGCATCCACGCCATACAGTTCATTTGTGCCCTGGGCAAAGAAGGAATTAAAGAGAGCGCCGTACGTCCGTTGGCCTTCTTGGTTGCAGGCAATTTCGGGAAGGCTGCATTCTCTTTGAACACCTGGAGCGTCTTCTCTATCACAGGGTCGTCGATGTTGATATACTGAGTCCAGGCTTCTTCATCGAGCATGTTGTAGATGATTCGGCTGACGAGGAACCGTTCGAGCAGCTTGTGGCTCTTCTTAATGAGCAGGTTGCGGCGCTTCAGGCCTTTTGTCTCTGCGTAGGAAGCGAACTTCTCCACAATGCCTTGCTTGTTCAGATATGCAGCCAAGTCCTCCATTGTGTCGTAAGTCTTCAGCTTCTGGCGATTGTTGTCAGTGTACTCGTAAGCGTACTGGAGCATCAGACCACTCGTTGCAGCCAGCTTATAGTAGGATGTGACATCGGTTGTATCTTCTGGAACAAAGATATCAGGAGTGATACCACCTCCGCCGTAGACCACTCTGCCTATACCTGTGTGGTAGGCTGGGCCTGTATGCTTGATGCTATCCTGTGAGAAGAACTCGCCATGATTGTAGCGTTGCATGATATCCAGTTCATAATCAGCCTCGTCGCCGGGAACGTATGGCTTCTGAATGCAACGTCCGGAAGGCGTATAGTAGCGGGCGATGGTGAGGCGAATCATACTGCCGTCGGGAAACTCGATCTGCTGTTGCACGAGTCCCTTACCGAACGACCTGCGTCCGATGATGGTGGCTCGGTCGTTATCCTGCATGGCACCGGCGAAAATCTCGGATGCCGACGCAGAACTCTCGTTGATGAGTACTACGAGAGGAATCTGCTGATAAGCTCCCCGGCCGTCAGTGCGATATTCTTGACGAGGCGACTTGCGTCCCTGGGTGTAAACGATAAGCTTGTTCTTGGGCAAGAATTCATTGGCCATCTGTACGGCACTCTTCAAGTAACCGCCGGTGTTGTCACGAAGATCGATGACCAGATTGCTGAATCCTTGTTTGGAAAGATTGGCCAAGGCAACAATCAGTTCCGGATAAGTATTCTCGCCAAAGTTCTTAATGCGGATGTAGCCCGTATTGTCGTCGAGCATATAGGCTGCGGAGATGCTCTTTTGAGGAATATCACCACGGGTGACAGTGTAGTACTTTATACCTTTCTGTCCATAGCGCACCACGCCGATTTTTACCTTTGTATCCTTCGGCCCCTTAAGCTTGTGCATGGCTTCCTCGTTGGTCACACTCTTTCCTACGAAGGGCTTACCATCCACATTCACGATCTTGTCGCCAGCGATGATTCCGGCACGTTCTGCAGGGCCGTTCTTGATAACGTTCTGAACATGAATGGTATCCTGGCGGATGGTGAATTCTATGCCCACACCCGAGAATGATCCTTTAAGATCGTCTGCGGCGGTCTGCATGTCTTTTGCGCTGATGTAGACCGAATGGGGATCGAGATCGTTCAAGATCTGAGGTATAGCTTTATCGACGAGGGAATCAATATTCACCTCATCAACGTACTGGTCGTCGATGATATGCAAAAGGTTGTTGAGTCTGTTGCTTCCCGAACCTATAATGTTGAGTCTGTTGCCCGAAAAATGGTTGGAGAGAAAGGATCCCAACAATATGCCGATGATGACGCAGAGCGCCATCAACAGAGGCATGAATCTATTGGATTTGTTTTGGTTCATCTTGCTTGATACAAATCTTTTATTCTTTAATGTCTTGTTTGTCTGCGTTGAGGTATTCAACGGCGACCCCTGCTCTTTTCAAGAGGTCAATTCCGTCGGTAAGGCGGTATTGCTCGCCGTAGACAACTCGTTTTATTCCTGCCTGAATGATGAGTTTAGCGCATTCTATACATGGCGATGCCGTGACGTAGAGCGTGGCACCATCAGAATTGTTATTCGAGCGGGCGAGTTTTGTGATGGCATTAGCCTCGGCGTGCAGGACATAAGGCTTTGTGATGTTGTTGTCGTCCTCGCAGACATTCTCAAATCCGCTAGGGGTGCCATTGTAGCCGTCGCTGATAATCATTTTGTCTTTCACGACCAAGGCTCCTACCTTGCGCCGTTTGCAATAAGAGTTCTCTGCCCATATCTGAGCCATTCTCAAATATCGGTAGTCGAGCTGTCGTGCTTTTTCCTCGTGGAGCTCTTCCTTGTTGTCATTATTGCTTGTCATCTTTCTTTTGTCTTTTTATGCCGTTGCGTTCCAGCAATGCATCGATAGTTGGATCTTGTCCGCGGAAGCGCCGATAGAGTACAGCGGGATGCTCTGTTCCGCCTTTTGAGAGAATGTTGTCTCTGAAACTCTGAGCAGTCTTGCGGTCGAAGATTCCGTTCTTTTTAAAGACGCTGAATGCGTCAGCTTCCAACACTTCAGCCCATTTGTAGCTGTAATATCCTGCAGCGTATCCTCCTGCCATGATGTGGGAGAATTGCGTGGTCATACAAGTGTTGGGGAGTTGCTTGGTGACGATAGCTTTCTTCCAGGCTTGTTTCTCAAACGGTATGATATCTGCAGTGAACGGCTCTTTCATCGTATAGTAGGCCATATCGAGAAGTCCGAAGCTCACTTGTCGCATGCAGCTGTAGCCAACAAGATAGTTGCGGCACTTAACAATGCGATCGATCAACTCATCAGGAATAGGCTCTCCTGTCTTGTAATGGAAAGCAAACGTGCGCAGGAAATCCTTCTCTACAGCGTAGTTTTCCATAAACTGTGAGGGAAGCTCTACGAAATCCCACCAGACGTTGGTGCCCGACAGACTTGCGAAACGAGTGTTGGCGAACATTCCATGCAGTGCATGACCGAATTCGTGGAGAAATGTTTCTACCTCGCTCAATGTCAGCAGAGCCGGTTTGTCTTCGGTCGGTTTTGTCAGATTCATCACCAATGACACGTGTGGACGAATGTTGTTGCCTTTATGGTCGATCCACTGTCCCTGAAATTCTGTCATCCATGCACCACCCTGTTTACCTTTGCGGGGATAGAAGTCAGCGTAGAGAACAGCGAGGTAGCTGCCGTCTTTGTCAAAGACTTCGTAAGCCTTTACATCTGGGTGATATACGGGGATGTCTTTGTTTTCCTTGAATGTAATTCCGTACAGCTTAGTAGCCAGGCCAAATACTCCTTTGATAACGTTGCTGATCTCTAGATAGGGGCGGAGCATCTCTGCGTCGAGATTGTAGCGTTCCATTTGGAGTTTATGGCTGTAAAAGCTAAAGTCCCAAGGTTCCAGTTCAAAGTTTTCCCCCTCGAGCTTTTTGGCCATCTGCTCAATGTCTTTCACATCTTGCTCAGCTGCTGGCTTGTAGGCGTCAATGAGGTCATTAAGAAGTTTATAGACGTTGTTGACATTTGAAGCCATACGATACTTGAGCACGTAGTCTGCATAAGTGTCGTAGCCCAAGAGCTGTGCCAACTCTCGCCGAAGGTTAATCAGACGCTTGCAGATGTCAAGGTTGTTGTTCTCATTGTTGTGCGTACCTTCTGTTCCCCGGGCCATGAACATCTTCTTTCTCAGCTCACGTTGTGTGGAATGGGTCATAAAGGGAGAGTAAGAAGGGTAGTCAAGATTGAACAGCCATCCTTCTTTGCCTTTCTCCTTGGCGCTCTGGCGTGCAGCTTCAATAGCACTGGCAGGCAGGCCGTCGAGTTGTGACTTGTCGGTAATGAGAAGTTCAAATGCTTTATTTTCCTTCAACAGATTTTGCGAGAACTGTAGCGACAGCATACTTGCCTCCTCAGTTATCTTCCGGAGTTTGTCTTTGCCCTCCTTATCCAGTAAGGCACCGCTACGGACAAATCCGTCGTAACTCGTTGTCAGCAGCATCTGCTCCTCAGGTGTGAGCTTGCGATGATGCTCATAGACGTATTTTGTCCGCTCGAAAAGTTTCTCGTTTAGGCTGATATCGTTGGCATGCTTGGTGAGGATAGGGCTCATCTTTTGTGCAAGCGCATCAAGCTCGTCGTTGGTCTCAGCACTTAGCATGCAAGAGAATGTCTCCGACACTCTGCCGAGCAAATCGTAGTAATGTTCGCCCTTGCTTTCATCGATGTGTATAAGCGTGTTGTCGAAAGTAGGCTCTTCCGGGTTGTTGATGATGGCGTCTATTTCCTCATCCTCTCTTTTGATACCCTCCATGAAGGCTTCCTCATAATCAGCTGTAGTGATTTTGTCGAATGGAACAGTATTATGAGGAGTGGCGTAAGGTGCAAAAAAAGGATTCTGATGCTGTTGTCTCTCTATCTTATTTTCATTCATACTAAAATAGTCCTATTTTTTCATGCAAATATAATAAAAATAATCTTGAAGCCCGCTATTTTAAAAGCATATTTAACACAAATGAATAGGAAAGAGAAAAAAGTACAGCAGAAGCAGTTTACTTCGGCTATTCTAATAGGCAAAATTGATAATTCCAACTGGTCGTTTAGTCGTATTATTTCTGGATGAGTTTCTCCAGAGCATCGATAGTGATGATCCCTCTTTGGATGATTATGAGTCCATCTTTTTGGAGGACATGTAACTGTTGTGAAACTTTCAGCCGGCTGTCGCTCACTTCTCTTGCCAAACGCTCCATTTTGATGTGAAATACTTTCGTGCCAGCTGGTTTTTCAGAATGCAGCACGAAGAATCTGATAATTCTTTGGCGTAGGTCTACGGGCGGAGTGTGCCAAATTTGCAGGCTTCTTTTTTGAGCTTGGGTAGCAATGATATTAAGCCAGTTGATGCGGAAAATAAAATAATTATCGAAGAGGTTGAATACTTCATTCTTGCTTAACACTACAAAGGTGCATGCTGTTTCGCATTGATAAGAGTGGAGGTAGCGCTGATGAAGGCCAAACAAAGTTGTAGGCGACAGCACATAGGGGGCAACTATACTCTCTTCTACCATGCATCCGTAATCATCGCTGTGAGTAGTCACTTTCATCTTGCCATTGTTCAGGATCACGAGATTCTCTGTCTTCTCATCTTGTCGGCAGAAGTATTCTCCCGTTTCAAGTCTGCGAAACTGAAACTTGGTTTGTGCTATGATCTGGCTCATCTCCTCACTTCCCAACCCGGAGAAGAGAGGCAGCCGCATGAGATTCTCATATAGATGAAGCGACCCATCCATAATGTTAGGTGTCTGAGTGTTACTGTTGTATTTTGCTTTCCAAGGCAGGCGAGAACCAGACTTCCAATTCGCCTTTTGTTCCGGCATAGATAAAGTAGGCCATGAGTTCGGAGTGACGCTCGAGCACCTTCTTCGCTTTTTCAACGCCCATCACCATGAAAGCAGTAGCATAGGCATCGGCAGTGGCGCAGTCGTTAGCCAATACCGTGGCAGAGAGCAGACTGTGCTGCACAGGATATCCTGTGGCGGGATCGATGGTATGGGCATATTTCTTCCCTGCAACATAGCGGAAATTGCGATAGTTACCGCTCGTTGCCATCGCCTTGTCAGTAACATTGATGATGGTCTGAGTCTCCTCAGTAACGTTTAGTGTGTCGTCTGAAGGCTTGATTACTCCGATGCGCCAAGGCAATCTCTTTTCGCTGTTGCCACTGGTGACGACTTCTCCACCAATCTCTATGAGATAGTTTTCTATGCCTCTACGTTTGAAGAAATTGGCCACTACATCGGCTCCGTATCCTTTTGCAATCGCACTGCAGTCGAGGCGCATCTTCGGATTGGACTTTTTTACAAAACCATTGACCAAGGAAACTTTCTGATAGCCAATGAGCTGTCTCAGGCTGTCGACAGTCGACTTTGAAGGAGTCTTTCTTCCTTCTGTTCCGAATCCCCATGCATTGACCAGCGGGGCTACGGTGATGTCGAAAGCTCCTTGGGTCTCTTTCGAGACTCTTTCTGCGAGCATGAAAACCTGAGTGAACATCTCGTTCACCTTTACGTTTTCGTTTCTGTTGACGGCTGATATAATGCTGTTGGGATTAAAGGGAGAAAGTGAAGCGTTAACTTTATTAAGTTCAGCTTCGATTTCCGGTCTCAAATCCTTGCTAGACTGATAAGTGATGTGGTAGTAAGTTCCGAAAATCTCACCAGAATCTTTTTGGTACGGGGTGTCGTTCTGAGTCCGGATGATCCATACGGTACCAATCACGAGAAAAGCCAGAAACAACAACTGAAGCGTTGTCTTTCGTCCAAATTTCTTTTTCTCTTTGCCGTTCTGCTGAGAATCTTGTATGGTATTGTCGGATGTTGCCATAATATTTCTAGAGTATTCTTGTTTTGAAAATTACGAGTTTGGATATCTGTAGTTTTCTGTATATACCTTTAAGTTTTACTTAAATCTCGATCGTGACATTGAAAGTGCCTCCCAAGCGCGTATTTCCTTGCTTGCCATAGCCGGGAACATACCATGTGTTGCCTACGTTGCCGTCGTCGTGGTTCAATCGGTGCTTGTATCTCACGCTCCATCCCATTCTTACGGGGCCGAAGATTTTGGCGTCGACAGTGAGCACTGCTTCGGCCCAACCGCAATTCGCTTTAACGTCATGGGCTGAATAGGTAGCTCCATCTCCCCAAACAGGATCATTGATGGGAACCTCACTGTTGATGTCAAACTTGTAGGAAGTGTATGCGTAGCGGAAACCGGCCAGAAGACGATAGATGTCGTGCTTATTCTTCAACAGATTGAAATCCAAACCGACTTTGCAGTAGGGAGCATTCGTCTTATAGTTCAGGCGGGTAACGTCGTCAGTAGCGTCGGCCTTGCCATATCCCAATTCGATGATTGGGTAGTAGCGGTCTTTAAAGTTTAGCCTGACAGCTCCTTCGATCTGGCCGTAGTCGCTGACAAGCAGTTGTACTGGCCCGACAAGATCCACCGAAACAGCAACTCCGCGGAAAAAGACGATGCTGTCGGAATCCTGGACGACAACTTGCTTGCGTTGCTGCGCGCTTAAGCTCAGTGTCGACATCAACATCAACAGAGCCAGGCTAACGCTTCTTGAAATACACTTGGATATGCGCATGAGAATTGTCGAACGTTACATTGGGATTCAATATACTTATACTGTCAATACCATGATGGGTCGTCGTCACGCTCTTAAGCGTATGGAAGAACGTGGGGTTGCAGTCGACGGCCTCAAAGTGGGGTGAATTATCCTTTTCTATGACCACCGTGTCAAGAGAAGATGTAGCATCGGTATAGTGGAGATCGAAAAGCAACTCGTCGGTCGTGCCGTCATAACTCATGGGCAATGAAAACTGGGCTATACCAGTCTGCCTGTTGATGAGTACCGTGTCGCTACCATCTCTTCTGGTTGTTGAAACCGTCAAAGTGTCGGTCAGCGTGTCGCCGGCCAACGAATAGACGCAGAGCATGCGGCTGTTGAGCGGACAGTCTATTGAGGAGCATCCCATAAAACAGTTTATGAGGATGAAAACTCCTGCCAAGATCGACAGTATTGGAGTTATTCTTCGCATCTAAGCGTTTTCTCTATTTGATAGTCATTTCGGTTGGGGTTGGAGCGGCTGACGAGATCGCCAAGGAAACCGGCCAAGAAGAGCTGTGTGCCGATGAGCATCGTTGTCAGGGCGATGTAGAAGTAAGGGGAAGAGGTCACCAGTGGAGCAGGGATGCCTTGACTGAGGTAGTAGAGCTTCTTGACGCCTATGATGATGGCTGCTATGATGCCCACAAAGAACACCAACGAGCCGATAAAGCCGAATACATGCATGGGCTTCTTGCCGAAATTGCTCAAGAACCAAAGACTGAGCAGGTCAAGATAGCCATTGAAGAAGCGGTTGAGACCAAACTTCGACTTACCGTATTTGCGGGCCTGATGATGCACTACTTTTTCTCCAATTTTCTCAAAGCCTGCATTCTTGGCTAGGTAGGGGATATAGCGGTGCATTTCGCCGTAGACTTCAATGTTCTTCACAACGTCGCGCTTGTAGGCTTTCAGGCCGCAGTTGAAATCGTGAAGATTATGAATGCCGCTCACAAGTCGCGCTGTGGCATTGAAGAGCTTCGTAGGAATAGTCTTGGAGAGTGGGTCGTAGCGTTTCTGCTTGTAGCCGCTGACGAGGTCGTAACCGTCTACCGTGATCATCTTGTATAAGCCCGGAATCTCGTCGGGGGAGTCCTGAAGATCGGCGTCCATCGTGATAACAACATCGCCTTGTGCAGCCTTGAATCCGCAGTAAAGGGCTGGACTCTTGCCGTAATTACGTCTGAATTTAATGCCCTTGACAGATGGATCCTCTTTGGACAATTGTTCAATCACATTCCATGAATTGTCGGTTGAGCCATCGTTGACGAAAATCATCTCGTAAGAGAAGTTGTTGGCTTTCATCACGCGCTCCACCCATGCATGGAGTTCGGGCAAAGATTCTTCCTCGTTATACAGAGGTACGACTACAGATATATCCATTTTTTTGTTTTTACTTTATGTAGTGAGGCACCAAGTTGAAACAAAGCGCCGCTATTTAATTTATTTTATTCTTTTCTCATGCTCTTTCGCGGAACTCTTCTAACTCCGAACGCCGCGATGATGAACGAGCAAATCAACCCCGTGAACATATTCTCCATCATGAAGATGAAGGTCTTGTTGAGAGGCGTAAAGCCTAAGATCAGGCTGCAGTATTCATTGATTTCCTCCTCGCTTAACCCCTGCTGCTCCCAAATGGGGGTGACGGCGTTGAAACTCTGCGAGAGGAAGAAGTTCATCTGTCCTTGGTCGATGAACTTCAGGTAAAGGAATTGCACCAAGGCGAAGGCGATGCTGGCATAGAAAAACACATACATTGTGTAGGCCAATGCCCTTTTGTATGACATCACGCCATCGAGCGCGTAGTTGCGAAAACTCACCATTCGCCAGATTATGGCCACGGGAGTAAGGAGCGCCATCAGATTTCCGATGCCGCTGTTGGGCGCATACATGAACGAGAGAAAACTTACCGTCCAAAGCAATGTGAGCAAAGCGCCATCTTGCCTTGCGAAGGCCTTCACTTGGATGAGTGCAGTTATATTCATCATAATCACATGCAAAATTACAGATTTTTTTTATTTATAAGGATAAACGGTAGACTTTTTTCAACTTTTTCTGTTGTTGTTTGTTGAATGATGCTGTTTTGTAGTCAAAATAAAAGCAAGTATCTTATGGATACCTGCTTTTGAAGAGCCTCTTGTCGGATTCGAACCAACGACCCCGAGATTACAAATCACGTGCTCTGGCCAACTGAGCTAAAGAGTCACGTGCTCTGGCCAACTGAGCTAAAGAGGCGGGTGGGCAAGCGATTCCTATCGCGCCGCTACAACCAAGTACCCTTGCTACGTTCCCGTCCTGGGGGGATTCCGAGGGAGCTGGCCGTAGGAGACTTGCCCATGTATAATGGACTCTCTTGCGAAAGCGGTTGCAAAGGTATATAAAAAACTTCAATAAAAGAAATTTTTATCTTTCTTTTTTATTTCAAAGGCTTAATTTTATTCGGATGGCTCGTTTTGAGGTTCTGTTTGAGAGTTAGTAGAATAACAGAAACGGCCTAGCGAATATGAACTTTAGAATAGTCGTCCGACGCAGGTTAATGATTGCGCTGTCAGCAGTTCTGCTCTCAGCTGTCAGCAGTTCTGCTCTCAGCTGTCAGCAGTTCTGCTCTCAGCTGTCAGCAGTTCTGCTCTCAGCTGTCAGCAGGCATGGAAACGCTCTATTCGTTGTATCATTATGTTCTTTTAGTGGCGGAAACTCACCGTATGCTGCTTTAGATGATGTCGCCCGCTCATTGCAAGCTGCAGGAAACATTCGAGGCACTGGTTTTGCTCGGTCCAAGCAATTGGAATCTATTGTCAATAAGAAACCGATATGGAATTTGGTGGTTTCCGAAATAGGTAGTATCTTTGCATAATAATTAAAGAACGATGATATACCCAAAAAACTTTGAGAATAAAATAGGCTTCGATGAAATAAGGACGATGCTGCGTGAGCGTTGCCTCTCGCCAATGGGAAAAGAGAGGGTGGACGCCATGGCATTTTCTGTGGATGTAAAGGAGGTGAAAATGCTTTTGGAGCAAGTAAGCGAATATGCACGCCTGCTCTCAGAGCAACAGGATTTTGCCTTGGGTTCCTTCTTTGACTGCCGTATGGCCTTGCAGCGTATTCGTCTGCAGGGCACACACTTGGAGGAAGATGAACTCTTCGACCTGCGCCGTTCGCTTGATACAATTATCTCGCTTGTTGAAGTACTCAACAAAAATGATCAGGAAGATGCCGACGAGCCGATAGTGGAAGAGGATGGGTGGAAAAAAGAGCCCAAATATACATATCCCGAACTGCACCGGCTGACAGAAGGCATCATTACTTTCCCTGCACTCATTCAGCGCATAGACCAGATTCTCGACCAGCATGGAAAGATTCGCGACACGGCTTCACCAGAACTTAATGAAATCCGCCGTGAACTGGCCCGCACCGAAGGCACTATCTCCAAAACACTTTATGGCATCCTTCGCAATGCGCAGAGCGAAGGCCTCGTGGAGAAAGATGTCTCGCCGACCTTGCGTGATGGGCGTCTTGTTATCCCCGTGGCTCCTGGCTTGAAAAGAAAAATCCCTGGAATCATTCACGACGAGAGTGCTTCGGGTCGAACTGTGTTCATCGAGCCGGCGGTGGTTGTGGAAGCCAACAACCGTATACGAGAACTGGAGAGCGACGAACGCCATGAGATCATACGTATTCTTACAGAGTTCACCAAACAGGTGCGCCCACATGCTATGGAGATACTTTTCTCCTATCATATATTAGCCGATGTAGATTTCATTCAAGCCAAGAACCGGCTTGCCGAGAAGATGAAGGCTATCGTGCCGGAAGTTCAGCCTGAGCCGTATATTGATTTGATTCGCGCTTTTCATCCCTTGTTGTCGGAATCGCTCACTAAACAAGGAAAGCAGATGGTGCCGCTGGATATTACCCTTTCTTCAGACAAACATATTCTAATTATCTCAGGACCTAATGCCGGTGGCAAGTCTGTGTGTCTGAAGACTGTGGGTCTCTTGCAGTATATGCTCCAATGCGGTCTGCCTATTCCCGTGGGAGAGCGCTCGAAGTGTGGTATCTTCAACGACGTGATGATTGATATTGGTGATGAGCAGAGCATAGAGAATGATCTTTCCACCTACTCTTCCCATCTGCTGAATATGAAGAACATGATGAAGCAGGCCAACGGCAAGACGCTCATCTTGATAGACGAGTTTGGTACGGGCACGGAGCCGGGCATTGGCGGTGCGCTGGCTGAGGCTGTCCTTGAACAGTTGCTCAGCAAGGGCGCTTGGGCTGTGATTACCACCCACTATCAGAACCTCAAGCATTTTGCCGACAGCCACGAGGGCGTGGCCAACGGAGCCATGCTTTACGACCGCAAAGAGATGCGTCCCCTCTTTCAATTGTCGATAGGCAGGCCGGGAAGTTCTTTTGCCATTGAGATTGCTAGAAAGATCGGATTGCCCGAAGAGGTGATTCAGAGGGCGTCGGACATAGTAGGACAGGATTATATTCAGAGCGACAAATACTTGCAGGATATTGTCCGCGACAAGCGTTACTGGGAAAACAAACGCCAGAATATTCACCAGCGCGAGAAGGATATTGAAAAGGCTCTGCAACGCTATGAGACTGATCTCAGTTCGATCGACCAGCAGCGCAAGCAGATTCTTGCCAATGCTAAGGCTCAGGCCAAAGAACTTCTCGACGAGAGCAACAAGCGAATAGAGAATGCCATCCGCGAAATTCGCGAGTCGCAGGCCGAAAAGGAGGAGACGAAGCGAATACGCAAGGATTTGGAAGAGTTCAAGGCTGGCGTTGAAGAGATTGATTCAAAAGCCAGCGACGACGCCATCAACAAGAAAATCCAACAGATACAGCAGCGGAAGGAACGTCGCGCTCAGCGAAAAGCCAACAGAACCAACCAGCAGCAAAAGGCGGCCGAGGCTTTGCGACAGGCTGCGCTGCGCCCGTCGGAAGCTGAGAAGGCTCATGTACTGGCTGTTGGAGATGCCGTGAGAATTAAAGGGCTGCATAGCATTGGCCGTATCGAAAGTATAAAGGGAGATCAATGCACGGCCGTTTTTGGCGGAATGAAGACTACGTTGCGACTGAACAGACTTGAATATGTGAGCAATCCTGCAGAAGATCAGCCGCAAGAGAAGGAGAACAAAACCAAGAGCGAAGCTATGATGGAAGGCTTGGGCGCTTACAACGTCTCCCACGTTACGCGCGAGACGATGGACGACCGCCGGACAAACTTCCATCAGGACATTGACGTCCGCGGTATGCGTGGCGACGAGGCTCTGCGAGTGGTGAGAGACTTCATCGATGATGCCATCCTTGTGGGTATGCCCCGCGTGAGAATCCTACATGGCAAAGGCAATGGCATATTGCGCGAACTTATCCGCCAATATCTTGCGACAGAGCCCAGCGTGACTCATTTTGCCGATGAGCACGTACAATTTGGCGGTGCTGGAATAACAGTAGTAGATTTGGGATGAAAGGTATGAAGCATATTGGATGTTTTCTCGGATTCCTCCTTTGCCTTTTGTCGGCCAAAGCTCAGGTGGCAACCTTCCCGTTTATCAACCAGCCGGCAAGAGAAGTCAGAGCTGTTTGGCTGACTACCATTGGTGGACTGGATTGGCCTCATTCTTATTCTCAATCTGCACGTTCGGCTGAGAAACAACAAAAGGAACTGACTGATTTGCTCGACCAATATGAACAGGCGGGAATTAATACCGTGCTGATTCAGACCCGCATTCGTGCCACAACCATCTATCCTTCAGCTTATGAGCCTTGGGATGGATGTTTGAGTGGATTCCCCGGAACTTCTCCCGGTTACGATGCCTTGAAGTTTGTTATCGACGAATGTCACAAACGGGGCATGGAATTGCATGCCTGGGTGGTGACGATGCCTGTTGGGAAGTGGAATGGCTACGGATGTAGTCAACTGAGGAAGGAACATGGCGACATGTTGAAGAAGATTGGAGCAGACGGCTACCTCAATCCTGAGAATCCTCGTACAGGCGACTATCTTGCAGATATCTGCGATGAAATCGTTAGAAATTACGATGTCGACGGAATTCATCTTGATTATATACGTTATCCAGAAACATGGCCGCAAAAAGTGAATAAAGAAAGAGGCCGTGCCAACATCACGGCTATCGTCAGGAAAATCCACGACCGTGTGAAAGCCCTGAAGCCTTGGGTGAAGATGAGCTGTTCACCCATAGGCAAGTACTCTGACTTGACCTTGCAATGGAGTCACGGTTGGAATGCCTATGAGACGGTGTGCCAAGATGCTGAGGGGTGGCTTCGCGATGGCTTGATGGATGAGCTTTTCCCGATGATGTATTTCCGTGGCAACAACTTCTATCCCTTTGCCATCGACTGGAAAGAGAATAGTTACGGTAAGATTGTTGTTCCGGGACTAGGCATCTACTTTCTCCATCCTGCAGAGGCAAACTGGCCCTTGCAAGATGTCACGCGAGAGATGGAGGTCATCAGGAGCATGGGGTTAGGCCATTGTTTTTTCCGGGGAAAGTTCCTTACCGACAACACAAAAGGAATCATGGATTTCACAAAGTCGTTCAATGCAATGCCGGCTTTGCCTCCTGCCATGAACTGGATAAGCACCTCGAAACCCAACAAACCGTCGGTTTGGCAGCAGAATGGTGAGCCGTATCTGAGATTGAGTGTGGCGAAGGGCGATTATGTGAATGTTTATATTGACAGTTTGCTCACAGTTGCCCGCCGGCCTTTGGAAAAAATTCCCTATGTTGCCGGACATAGATACATCATCAAGGCGGTCGACCGCTATGGTAATGAGAGTGATGGCGTTTGCTATCCAAATGAAGGTTCCCCAGAGTTGATACAGACGGTGGACTTGCTTCCTTGTGATAACAATTATGTCTCATCTCCGTTGCTTGACCTGATATCGCAGCGTGATGCACTTCTTGCAACGACAATGCAAGGACGAGTTGTCAGAACGCTCAGACACGATGGGACGAAAGTCTCTGTGAGAGGTTTGGATAATGGAATGTATATTCTCCGTTCGGTTAACCGTAAAGGCAAGACCCACCGGCTGGGAATGTTTAAAATCAAAAGGTTTTAAAGGCTGAACAAAATTTTGGGGGAGTAAAAAACGATTGTTCGGATAAGTCGTCTTTTTACTCCCCAAAATTATTTTTTACTAATGCAAGAGTCGTTTGCAATAGCTACACGTTTGATCTTACTGAATCGGCGCTGAATTAACTTTATCCAATTGCTCTGATTGTTCTTCTTCTACTTCCGTGCCACGCAGAATGCGTACTTCGCGCTGCGGGAATGGAATCACAATGTTGTTGGCATTGAGCGTGTCGTAAACGCATTCCAGAATCTTACCATCATCGTAGTACTGTGTGAGAACCGGTACCCAGACGAGGATCTTAAGGTTGATGGCACTGTCGTCGAAGCTCTTCAGTACCACGTGGGGCGGACGTTTCTTGTTGATACAATCCAGTTTGGCAATGGCTGTCTCAAGAAGCTTCTGCACCTGCTTTATATTCGTACCATAAGCTACGCCAACTTCGAGAATGTCCAGCTCATAGCCGTGGTTCTTCGTCATGTTCTTGTAGTTCTTGGTGAACAGCTGAGAGTTCTGGAAAGCTATCACCGATCCGTCGATTGCTTCGACGAGCGTCGACGTGTAGGAGATACTGGCCACGCGACCACGGATGTTGTCGACGACGATATAGTCGCCAATCTTTACACGGCCGGCCATGAGGGAAATACCATAATAGATGTTCTCCAGAATATCCTTCATAGCGAAACCGATACCAGTGGACAAACCACCGGAAACAACTACGATCCAGGTGTTGCTCACGTGGAAGATATTGAGCACCGTGATAAACCATATGCCCCAGATGAACACTTGGATAACATTCTTAGCCATGATGTTCTTCGAGGCGGCTCCGGTGCGGTCGCTCGTGGAGAAGTGGTATTGCAGCAGAGCCAATGTTGTGTTGTTGATATACTTGAAAATGAAGTATAGCGTCAGCACGACAGCAAGACTGAATAGAGATATCTTGAGATTGGCCGAATCTATGAAATTGACATTGAACACGCGCCAGGCAGTATCGCTCAAGTTGAAGATATCTGTTGCCCAATAGATGGAGAGTATGAAAGAGTAGACTCCAAGGATTGGAATGACAGCCTTCAGTATCAAATTGAAGAACCATGTCTTCGTGATGGGCTTAGAGGCCAAGTCGTTGTGGCGTGCATAAGAGAGTAGCCAACCACTGGCGCAAGTGATGGTCAGCGTACACGTGAGCTGCATCACCCACCAAATCAAGAACTGCACGGCCAACAATGTGTATCCGGCCCAAGAGCAGAATACGGATCCCGTGAAGACGCCCAATGTAATATAGGTATAGAGCTTGTCGCTCTTTGGCAGATTGCGTTGCAGACGAGTGATGGCGTTCCATTGCCACAGACTGGCAATAAGCATCAAAGGAGGCAAAAGCAGATTGACCAGCTCGTCGGGAATGAGTACCACTCGGAAGGAGATGATGATGAAGCCCATGACAATCAGCGGGGTATAGATGCGGAATGCCGATTTGATCTGTTCGCTGTCAAGACGCAGCAATAGCGAGATGAGGATAACACTTAGCAACCACGTGAACTCCACGAGGATTCCACTTGCCATGATGATGAAGTTCTGATGGGACAGAAACTTCAGCAGTCCGAGAATGATGGCCAAGGTGACCGTTGACGTGGCCATAGTGATGCACGTTCGCTTGCCCATGAATCGTTCTGAACGCAGCCGTTTGGGAATGAGCCAATGGAGAGCTGCATAGTTCAGAAGTCCTGCAAGTGTAGCATAAAGCAGCAGAGCCGCGAACAGCCAGAAAATATAGATAAAACTCCACTGCGACTTAGCCTTGGCGTTGGTGAAGTATTTCTCGATAATTACGCTTCGGGTTTCGTGCAGGAGATGGCCAAGCTGGGTTAGAATCTCAAAATAATTGCTTCCCGAGTTGCTGAATATACTCTCTTGGATGTCGTTGTAGCGCTTGTTGGCGTAGTCGTTGAGGTTTTTCAACTGCCGCTCGGTCATGTTGTAATAATTGATATAGCTCTGCAGCTGCTCACTGTTGCTCTTCAGCGTTCTGCGAATATTGATAGCCAGGGTGAGGCAAACGTTGCGGTCGATGCTTCCACGTTCAGAGAGCGAGCCGGTATACATCTGCTTAAGGTTGGTGATGAGCGAGTCGTAGCGCGCAATCTCTTGCTGGTTGTTGATGTAGAGATTGCGGAAGGGAAGAGAGTTCTTCTTGAACTCATGATACTGTTCTGTAGCCGCGTGGCAGGCGTAAGTGAGGTCAAAGACGTATTGAGACTTTTGCGAATACAGCATGAGCGAATTCTGGTTACTCTTATTCATCACGTTCATGATGGTGTAGCCAATAGCCTGCTGTTGCTGCTGCAAGTCACCGCTCTCCCGGTTGAGCTGTTCCCTATAGTTGGTCAATTCCAAACGGAGAACGCTCAGCGTACTGTCGATGTTGGCCTCTTTCAGTACGGCGCCAGAGGGAAGTACTGACAAGACCACCAATGCGAGGATTATGAATAGTCTTTTTTTCATGTTTCGATATTTTGATTGCAAAATTAGTTTTTTTTCTTGATAAATTGCTATCTTTGCAAGGCATATTTAAATGAAACAGTTGTTTTTTTCAAACTATTATGACCATATTGATTGCAGACGGCGGCAGTACTAAAATCGATTGGACTGTTGTTGCGGGTACCTCGCAGGACACTTTTCACTCACCTGGTATTAATCCGGTCTTGTGGGACAAGGACAAGATTGAGGAAATGTTACGCAGTGGCCTGCCTCGCGAGATTATCAGCGAGGTGGATTGCGTTTATTTCTACGGCGCAGGTTGCCTGGGCGAAGCGGCGGAGAAGATGCGTGTAGCTCTACTCAACGTTGTTGGCCATGACGTGCGCGTTGATGTAGAGAGCGACCTTCTTGGGGCAGCACGTGCAGTGTTCGGAAATGAAGAAGGAATAGCTTGTATCCTTGGTACAGGCTCCAACTCCGGACTATATGATGGAGCGAGGATAACAAAGAATATTCATCCTTTAGGATTCATCCTTGGCGATGAAGGAAGCGGTGCTTCGATAGGCAAACATTTCCTGAATGCGCTCTATAAAGGAAGGTTGCCAGAATCTCTTAGATTGGAATTTGAGTCGGAGACTGGACTTAGTTATGATGAGGTAATCGATCGCGTCTATAGGCAGCCGATGGCCAACAAGTTCTTGGCATCTCTTGTAGGCTTCGTCTCGAAGCATAGAAAGCAATGCCGTGCTGTACTGGAAGAAGAGTTTGATACTTTCATAGAAAGAAATATTCTTCCTTATGGGCGAAATCAGTTGCCTGTCGGGATTGTAGGTGGAGTAGGGCATGAGTTCAGCGAAGAACTGCATCAGGCTTTCTCGCGTCATGGACTGAGCTTGGAGAAAGTCTTGGCTAAGCCGATCGGTGGGCTTGTGGATTATCATGTTAGAAAACAAGGAGTTTGTCTCGACTGAAAGTTGCCAGTTATTTAGTTCCAAGTTTAAGGTATTTCGGTTCAGAATTGCCCTTCTTTTGGTTGCGAGTTGCCCATTCTTCTGCTCCGATTTTCCCAAGTTCCGGTTCCAAGTATTCGGTTTTAGGATACCTTTGTCAATAATCGTCTAGAAAAAACAAAAGGGCAAAGATACGTTCTTTGCCCTTTTGGATATTTTGTTAAAGTAAAATTTTATTGTTGCATAGCCGGATTTTCTATCTGTGTTCAGTCTCTAGAAACAAAGCTACTACTTGCGTGGCTGACCGCAAAAGAATTCTTTGCTGCTGTTATGGCCGGTCGTGTCTTGGCAATTTGAAGGAAGAACTGTTGTCGAAGATGTCTCTGACACGGTTGATTTCCAAGAAATTGGTTCCTCCGCCTTCACCGAAACTTCCGCTCAGATAGGCAATGTTGTCGTCGGCGTTGATGTAACCTTTCTGGCGAAGCATACGTAAGGCTGCCGTGAAAAGGAATTGCTGCTCAACATGCTCTTTCTGATAGATGGGAATTACTCCATAAGATAGGTTGAGCCAGCGCTGTGTCTTCTCTTTGTAGCAGATAGCAAGCACCGGGGTAGGGCCGCGGAAGGCTGCTATGTCACGGGCTGTTTGTCCGGTCTCAGAATCTGTAATGATGCCGGCAACACCCAAACGTCGTGTGGATTCGATAGCGGCATGGGCCAGGAATTCTCTTAGCGTGCAATCCTTTGCCAATGGGAAATCAAGGTCATGCACCTTTCGGCGGTCGGTCTCTGCCTGTTCGGCAATCTTCGACATGGTCTGTACTGCTTCGAGGGGATACTTGCCCGAAGCCGTCTCTCCGCTGAGCATGATGGCATCCGTACCGGAGAAAATGGCTGTTGCGATGTCGGTCACCTCCGCACGGGTGGGGCGCGGATTCTCAATCATGGTGTGAAGCATCTGTGTTGCCACGATGACGGGCTTCTTCTTTTCGATGCACTTGCGGATGATCATGCTCTGAATGCCGGGAATCTTCTCCACCGGAACTTCGATGCCCAAGTCGCCACGGGCCACCATGATGCCATAAGAGGCGTCGATTATCTCGTCGATGTTGTCAACGCCCTCCTGATTCTCTATCTTTGAGATAATCTTGATGTCGCTATGATGCTCATCGAGAATGTCCTGAACGGCTTTGACATCGTTGGCATTGCGCACGAAGCTATGTGCGATGAAATCGATGTTTTGGTCGATGGCGAAAAGAATATTGCGGCGGTCTTTCTCAGTGAGAGCCGGCAAGTCAATATGCTCGCCGGGGACGTTCACACTCTTGTGGGATCCCAATTTACCGTCGTTCATCACACGTGCGATGAGCATCGGGCCCTCGTTGGATATAACCTTCATGTCAAGAGCACCATCGTCGAAGAGCACGTCGTCGCCTTCGTGGACGTCTTTGGTGATGTCGGGATAAGAAACATTGATGATGTCGTGGCTGGTGTCCATGTTCGGTCGTCCAAATATCTTGACCACATCACCCGTCTTATAATTGATTTCTTCGGCGACTCCTGTAGTTCTCACTTCCGGTCCCTTTGTGTCGATGAGAATACCGATGTGGGGCGATACTGCACGAACATTATCAATGATTTGCATCATGCCCTCCTGAGTGGCGTGTGCTGTATTCATTCTGACCACATTCATACCCGCAAAAAACAACTTACGCAGGAACTCTGTGCTGCAGCGACGGTCGCTGATGGAGCATACTATTTTTGTTTGTTTCATACTTTTTCGATATTAGTTTGTGCAAAGTTAACAAAAAGTTGCGAGCTATGGACTATAGTTCGCGCAATTTTTTGTTGTAACCTTTTCTTCATGTTTTTTATATAAATAAAGGTATGGGCATCTTAGTTGGTTAATAACCAATAAAGTGAGTCGGTTATTTAAGGGTATAGAAGCAAAAAAGTGGCCAAAGATTTTCATATCAGCTAAAAAAGCAGTATATTTGCACACCAAAAAGAAAATAGAGAAATATACAACAATTATATCAATAGCAAGCCAATATGACGAAAGCTGATATCATCAAGGAAATATCCGAGGCGACGGGACTACAGAAAAAAGAAGTGGCAGCCGTGGTTGAATGTTTTATGAGTACGATCAAGACGAGTCTGCTGGAGCGCAATGAGCCAGTATACCTGCGTGGATTTGGTACATTCGGCATCAAGCATCGTGCAGCCAAGACTGCCCGAAACATAGCCCAAAACACAACCATTACCATTGAGGCACACGATCTGCCTTCATTCAAACCCGCCAAGAGCTTCATCGAAGGCATGAAGGATGGTGATGACGCTGAGGGTTCAAAAGAGTAAGTGACAACTATCTAGGAGATTACAATAAACTTTTTAATTCAAACAAATTATGCCAAACGGTAAGAAGAAAAAAGGCCACAAGATGGCTACGCATAAGCGTAAAAAGAGATTACGTAAGAATAGACATAAGAGCAAGTAAACTCAAAGCCTATTCGAGAAGGGGGTGTGCTCAAAGCATACCCCTTTTTATGGTAAACGCAGCGAAAGCTGCTTATTAACACAATAAAAATCAGATAATGACAAGCGAAGTTATCATTGATGTCCAGCAGAAAAGCATCTCCATTGCTCTGCTTGAAGACAAGTTGCTCGTTGAATATCAGAACGAGCCTCGCGAAGCTTCATTTTCTGTTGGCAATATCTACATCGCAAAAGTGAAAAAGCTCATGCCTGGGCTTAACGCTTGTTTTGTTGATGTGGGTTATGAGCGCGACGCCTTCCTTCATTATTTGGATCTTGGAACTCAATTCAACTCCTACGCTAAATACCTCAAACAGGTACAAAGCGACAGGAAGAAACTCTTTCCTTTTGCAAAAGCATCAAGACTTCCCGATCTGAAAAAAGACGGAACCATTCAACAGGTTCTCTCGGTAGGGCAGGAAGTGTTGGTGCAGATTGTAAAAGAGCCTATCTCTACAAAAGGACCGCGACTCACCGGAGAACTCTCTTTTGCAGGCCGTTACCTTGTGTTGATGCCTTTTGGCGACAAGGTTTCTGTTTCGTCTAAAATTAAGAGCAGCGAAGAGCGTGCTCGTCTGAAACAACTCATTCAAAGTATCAAGCCCAGAAATTGCGGTGTTATCGTGCGTACGGTTGCTGAAGGCAAACGTGTGGCTGAGCTTGATGGAGAGTTGAAAATACTGATGAAACGCTGGGAGGATGCTATTCTGAAAGTTCAGAAGACTCAGAAACGCCCTCAACTGGTCTTTGAGGAGACTGGACGCGCCGTAGCCCTTTTGAGAGATTTGTTCAATCCAAGTTATCAAAACATTTATGTCAACGATGAGGAGATCTGTAAGCAAGTGCGCAATTATGTCTCTCTCATCGCTCCCGACAAGGCAAATATAGTGAAGTTCTACACTGGTAAGCTTCCTATCTTTGACAACTTTGGAGTTACAAAACAAATCAAGTCGAGTTTTGGCAAGACCGTTAATTATAAGCATGGTGCCTACCTTATTATAGAACACACTGAGGCCATGCATGTTGTTGACGTGAACAGCGGTAACCGTTCACGCTCGGGCAACGGTCAGGAGCAAAATGCGCTTGAGACAAATTTAGGAGCAGCAGATGAGCTGGCCCGTCAATTGCGACTGCGGGATATGGGAGGAATCATCGTGGTTGACTTTATCGACATGAATCTTGCGGAAGATAGACAGATGCTCTATGAGCGGATGTGCAAGAACATGCAGAAAGACAGGGCCCGTCACAACATCTTGCCGCTCAGCAAATTTGGATTGATGCAAATCACGCGTCAAAGAGTGAGACCTGCAATGGACGTGAATGTTGAGGAGACTTGCCCCACCTGTAACGGAACGGGAAAGATCAAGTCAAGCATTCTGTTCACTGATCAGCTGGAGAGAAAGATCGATTACTTGGTCAACAAAATTGGAATCAAGCATTTCACACTTTATGTACATCCATACGTGGCTGCCTACATCAACCAGGGAGTTGTAAGCCTGAAGCGCAAGTGGCAGTTCAAATATGGAATGGGAGTGAAAGTGATTCCCTCGCAGAAGCTTGCTTTTCTGCAGTATGAGTTCTACGACAGCAAGCATGAATTTATCGACATGAAGGAAGAAATTGAAACCAAATCTTCCATTTGAGGATTTGAAGTTAACCAAACAAAATTCCCCCTCCAAGGCAGATACCTTGAAGGGGGAATTTTTAGTTTCATCTTCTATTCTTTATGGATGTACACGGAATCGGATTCTGAATGAATGTTTCTCTTCGTCCCAGTTTGTGCCCAAGAGTTGAAAACTGCCTATCTGGCTTGTCGAGCGTACGTGCTTGCCGATACACGGACAGACGTCGAAGTCGCCTATGCGGACGAGTCTGATGGTTTCGCTGGCATTCGAAGGCAACCTGTCAAGCTTGACATCGGCAGGAAGGTTGTCGCGCGTAACATATTCATACGTGACAGGCAGGTCGGCGTTGATAAGCTCATTCATCTTATCCTCAATCATCTTCTCCTCCTGATGGGTAGGCTTGTGGTCGAGAATATAGGAAATCTTGCTCTTCTTGCGCTCTATGTGTGCATTCCGGCTGCGTTCGCAATGGTAGAGACGCATCATCAGCTGATTGAGCAGATGCTCTGCCGTATGAGCTGGCGGGAACTCTTCCTTGTTGTGAATATTCAATTCTGGTTCATTCTGTTCCAACTGCATGTTGAAGCGAATCGCACAGCCGCTGTAAGGCTCCAGTTCTACCTGAACGTAGCTGTCGTAGGTGAGCTGATATTTTTGACGGGTCATCGTCATCAGATCTTCACCTTCCACCTCTTCTTTCTCAGGAAGTTGCAGGGTCGTGAATGCATGTTTGGGTATCAGCACTTTGGAGGATACTGCGGTTCCACTGAAGTTGACAACGACCAATATCAAATCCTCGTCTTTCTTACGCAAAAATGCGAATTCATTGCGCGGATTGAAAAACTCACTCTGCGGGTTTACATACATCAGATCAAAGAATTCACCGTCGTAGATGGCCTTTTCCTGATTGGCAATATGAAGGATCATCTGGTAGTCGTGCATCAGTTGCTTCTCTTCTGCCGTCATTTGTTGCCGGTTGAAGTAGGCAGCATTGACACTGTCCACACTCCAATAGTCGAATATGGTTGTGCGGCCGTCACGACCTGAGAATCCTTCCTTGTCCATTCCCCGCTCTCCGACTTCCTGACCAGAATAGAGCATAAACGGATTATTACGTAGGAAAGCCGAGACAATTATTCCAGGGATAGCCTTTCGTCCATCTCCACAGAAGAAGTCGCTGGCGATGCGTTGCTCGTCGTGGTTCTCCAAGAAGTAGAGCATGTGGTCCTTAATATCGTCCGTGCCCTGCCATTGATAGGTGATGCTGCTGGCCGGCCGGCGCTGGCAGATGATGTCACGAATGCAGTCGTACATCCCCACCTTATCGTAGAGATAGTCGAAGCCGCTTTTTATATAACTGCGATATTGCCCAGGATCGTATACCTCTCCTATGAGGATAATTTGGGGGAATCTATTCTTCAAGATGGTCGTAGCGTAGGACCAGAATGCGGCTGGTACCATTTCCGCCATGTCGCACCGGAATCCGTCGATTCCCTTGCTTGCCCAAAAGAGTAGAATATCCGTCATCTTGATCCATGTGTCGGGCACTGGGTCGAAATGGTAACTGCGGCCTCCGAAATCGGTATAGTTGATGCCGTAGTTGAGTTTTACAGTCTCATACCAGTCGTTTCTCTGCGGGTGAGAGTCGAAACGGTCGTTGCCGGTGCATTTGGCAGGATACTCGTCATAGGTACTCTTGGCCCGTTCCTCGTCTGACAATACTGCAGAGAGGTCGAGATGCTCTCCTGGACAGTAATAGAAATTGTTGGAGGGAGAAAAATGTAAATCCTTGTTGTCGTTCTGTCCTAAATCAGCTGTGCCTGACGGACGTTTGATCGAATGGTACTCACGAGCTACATGGTTGGGAACAAAATCCATGATGACGTTCATTCCTGTCTGATGAGTGCGCAAAATCAATTGCTCCCACTCTTCCATTCGCATTTTTGGGTCATCGGCCAGATCGGGATCTACGTCGTAATAATCGGTTATGGCGTAGGGGGAACCGGCTTTTCCCTTGACAATTTCCGGGTGTTGGGTAGGAATGCCTATTGCAGAATAATCCGTGGCTGAAGCATGGCGGATGATGCCCGTATACCAAACGTGCGTTGCGCCAAGGCTATGAATGCGGTGAAGCGTCTCAAGACTGAAAGAAGAGAATTTTCCGACGCCATTCTCTACTATCGTACCATTCTCGATTCTATCCTGATGCTGATTGCCAAACAATCGGGGCAGTACTTGATAGATGATTATCTTCTTCATTTTTCAAAAGAAAAGACTCTCCCCGCTTGTGGAGGAGAGTCGATAAACGTCCTTTTCGGGACTAGAAATCTTTTATTCTAAACCGTGAGCGCTGACGGTTTTGTCAATACGTGCAATCATTCCCTGAAGAGCCTTGCCGGGACCACACTCAGTGAAGTCTGTAGCTCCGTCGGCAATCATGTTCTTCACACTGGCCGTCCAGCGAACAGAACTTGTAAGCTGAGCAATGAGATTAGCCTTGATTTCGGCAGGATCAGTATGAGGCTTAGCATCTACATTCTGATAAACAGGGCATTTAGGTGCATTGAAGCTGGTTGCCTCAATGGCTTCCTGCAGTTCCTCTTTTGCGGGCTGCATCAGGGGAGAATGGAAAGCACCACCCACCTTCAGCGGCAGAGCGCGTTTAGCACCGGCTGCCTTCAGCTTCTCGCAGGCTTCGTTGATGGCTTCACGATCGCCCGAGATAACGAGCTGACCGGGGCAGTTGTAGTTGGCAGGAACAACCACTTTGCCATTCTTGCTTACTTCTGCGCAAATCTCTTCTACCTTCTCGTCGGGCAGAGCGATGATAGCAGCCATTGTTCCGGGATTGGCCTCGCAAGCTTTCTGCATGGCATTGGCACGTGCAGCAACGAGTTTAAGTCCATCCTCGAACGAGAGCGCACCGGCATATACAAGAGCAGAGAATTCGCCTAAAGAGTGACCAGCCACCATTGCCGGGCTCTCTTCGCCTCCCTTGCACAGAGCAGAAATCACACTGTGGAGGAATACTGCGGGCTGAGTAACCTTGGTCTGCTTCAGTTCGTCGTCAGTTCCGGCAAACATAATGTCAGTGATATTGAAACCAAGAATCTCATTGGCCTTGTCAAAGAGTTGCTTTGCTGTTGAGTTGGTATCGTAGAGATCCTTACCCATCCCTACAAACTGCGACCCCTGTCCGGGGAATACGAATGCTTTCATATTAAACAAATTATATATGTTGATTACTGTTGATGCAAAGTTACAAAAAAAATCCCAAACGTCACCATAACGTTTGGGATTTCATATTTTTTAGAGTCTGATTGCAATTTACTCAGCTGCGGGTGCTTCTTCCTCAGCGGGAGCCTCGGCCTTAGGTGCCTCTTCAGCGGGAGCCTCAGCCTTAGGAGCTTCTTCCTCAGCGGGAGCCTCGGCAACTTTCTGCTCCTCTTCGGCAACGACCTTAACAGGAACCTTCACCTCAACCTCCTTGTGGAAGTGTACGGTAGCCTCGAAGTCACCCACCTTCTTGATGTCGTGCATAGTGATGATCTTGCGGTCAACCTCAATGCCCAACTTAGCGAGTTCCTCAGCAACACGGGCTGCATTCACAGAACCGTAGGTTACGCCTGTTGCAGAAACCTTTGCGGGGATAACCAAAGCAACGTCCTTGAGAGCCTCTGCACGCTTCTCAGCCTCAGCCTTGATGGCTGCGAGCTTGTGAGCCTGCTGCTTCAAGTTCTCTGCGAGCACCTTCTTAGCGCTCTCTGAAGCGATGACAGCCTTTCCCTGAGGAATCAGGTAGTTACGGCCGTAACCCTTCTTTACATTCACGATATCGTTCTTGTAGCCAAGTCCGATAATATCTTCTTTCAGTATAATTTCCATTCTGTTTCCTCCTTTTTTACTTCATCAAGTCGGTTACGTAAGGAAGCAGTGCAATCTGGCGTGCACGCTTTACAGCCTGTGCCACGCGGCGCTGATACTTCAGCGAAGTACCGGTGATACGGCGAGGAAGGATCTTTCCCTGCTCATTAAGGAACTTCTTCAAGAACTCAGGATCCTTATAATCGATATACTTAATACCGCTCTTCTTGAAACGGCAATACTTCTTCTTCTTTGTATCGATAGAAGGAGCGGTCAAATAACGGATTTCTGATTTTTGCTGCTCTGCCATAATTAAGCCTCCTGTTCTTTCTTAGCGAATTTGTTACGACGCTTCTCAGCGTACTGGATAGCATACTTATCCAGACGAACGGTCTGATAGCGAATTACTTTCTCATCACGGCGGAAGCCGGTCTCGAGAGTCTTAACGATTGTGGGCTCACCCTTGAACTCCAACAGGCAGTAGAAACCTGTAGACTTCTTCTGAATAGCGTAAGCCAGTTTCTTCAGTCCCCAGGTCTCCTCGTTCAGAATCTCTGCACCGTTGTCGGTGAGCAGCTTCTTGAATTTAGCGACCGTTTCCTTCATCTGTTCATCAGACAAAACGGGAGTCAAAATGAAAACGGTTTCGTATTGATTCATACTGTTTTGAAATGTGTAAAATATTAAATGAATTGTTTTTGCATCTGTTCCAGCTACTGCTTTCTCAAAATGCGGTGCAAAAGTACTTCTTTTTTTTGAATTATCCAAATTATCTTATTACTTTTGCCGAAAATACCGCAAAATATGAAAGAAAAGATACTTCGTTTCATGGGATTGCCCTGGCTTTATGCCGGTGTGGCGTTATTTGTTGTGAGTTATGTATTCAGTTTGACCCATTACACCTTTCTATTGATTCTGGCCTTTCTGCTCGTATTGTTTGGTGCAATAGGATGGGTTGTCAAAGAGAAGCATAATAGCAAGTGGTAATATCTTCTCTCGCCGACCGACAGCTATCTGGCAAGTTGATGAACAAGCCTAAATTCCATCTCAGTTGGCGCAGCCTATATTGAACGGGGAAATTCTGAGGAAAGGTTAAGTTTTGAATAGGGGAGAGCACTAGAAACAAAAACCTTCCAATCGAAATTGGAAGGCTTTGCGGTGCGTACGAGACTCGGACTCGTGACCTCCTGCGTGACAGGCAGGCATTCTAACCAACTGAACTAACGCACCAAATGTGCAAAAAGAAAGCGGTGCGTACGAGACTCGGACTCGTGACCTCCTGCGTGACAGGCAGGCATTCTAACCAACTGAACTAACGCACCAAAGTGTTTATTTCTTTTTTGCGAGTGCAAAGGTAATACTAATTTCTCATTCCTCCAAAAAATATCACGTCTTTTTTAAAAAAAAATATTGAAATAGTATGGCATCATGAAAGTCGGACCCATTGAATAGCCAATCTCTTAAGGTTGCAGTCGCTTTAAAACCAGACTGTTGGAACAGTTCTATCGAATAAACATTATCCTTACTGACAATGGCATACAACTGATGAAGATGGATGACTTCCTTTGAATAGTTCTTCATTTCTTCGATTGCGGCTTGTGCATATCCGCATCTGCGGTGAAGCTTATCGACTACGATTCCAATCTCCGCGCGCTGGTGCCTTGGATTGAAATTCATCAAGTCTATGATGCCGACAGTTTCGCCTTCAGGGGAAATGATCATCAGGCGCAGTTGCTTGTCGGTATAGATGTCGGTAGGGCAGCTGGCCACATATTCATGAAGGGCATATCGTGAATAGGGCATATTGGTCTCGCCTACATCCCAAAGCCGTTTATCATTTTCTATCTTATAGAGATAGTCCAAATCCTCCGGTTCGATGGGACGGAGCTTTATCTGAGGCAATTGTAGGTTAATCATTGATAAATTCCTCCCATAGTGATGATTGTTGCAGTTTGTTTGGAATACGTTCCCATCTCGACACCCGCCTGGGGATGTTTCCCGAAAATATTGAAGATGGCAGTATAGCTGAAGGAGTCGGTGTCGTAGACCACACAGCATTTTGAGGCAACCTTGATGTTGGGTGAGAGATGACCTTCCGGCAGACTCTGCTCTGTTTCCACAACAAAACTCGCTTCAAGTCCATTCTCACGTGCTATTCTCTTGAACTCAGGTTGGCAGCTCTCGGCTCCGATGAAGAGAAATGACAGAGGCTTTGGCGGACGGTCGAAGAAACCAAGACTACGCTTAGCTCTCCTTATCATCATAGAGGAGAGAGCCATGAACGCTTTGCCCAGAATGGCCAATTTGATGGGAATGCTGATGAGCACTGACAATCCGCTGTAGTGCTTCCTGAAGAATATGAGCATGGCCTCATAGAAGACATGCACATAGCGGAAAGATGATTTCTGGGTGCTCTCTCCCTTATAATGCAGAATTCGGGCCGGAACATACCAGTTCTCGAACCCGCCTTTCAGAATGCGATAACTCAGGTCGATGTCCTCTCCGTACATGAAGAAGTCCTCGTCGAGCAGTCCCACCTTGTCTAATGCCGTATGGCGCAGCATACAGAATGCACCGCTGATAACTTCTATCTTGCCCGGTACGTCCCAAGGCATGCCGCTCATATAATAATGTCCGAGTTTGGGATGATTGGGGAACCGTGCGCAGAGTCCTGTCATTTTATAGAAGGCCGTCATCGGTCCAGGGAGACCTCGTCGTGACTCCAGGGCGTCGCTACCGTCATTGTGCATCATCCTCACTCCGCATCCTCCTGCTTCGGGATGCTGATCCATGAAGGTAACCACCTCCCGAAGCGTGTTCTCGGCTACGATTGTATCGGGATTGAGCAGCAGAACGTACTGTCCAGTGGCCTTGCGGATGGCTATATTATTGGCACGTGCAAAGCCAAGGTTTTGGGATTTGGCAATGACATGGACGTCTGGAAAACTTTGACGGATAAGGGCTACCGAATCATCCTGTGAATGATTGTCGACCACCCAAATCTCGGTGTCAATTCCTCGGGCGGCGCGGTGTATGGATGCGATGCACTGCTCCAGATAGAAGCGTACATTATAGCTGACGATGACGACGGAAAGTTTCAAGATGCAGTATTGTCTTTTTGGTGTTCATTCATTTCCTGCTGCCAACGGGCTTGGGAAGGATAGATGAAAAACAAACTCAGAAATATTATTATGCCCATATATCCGAAAGCCACGTTCATAAAGGCATAGTAAAGCAAAGCATTGACAAACATGGGGATGATGAGCAGGTATTCCCTGATGAGTCCCAATTTGTAGAGGGATAGCTCGCCTCCCTTCTTCAACTTCTCTGACACACGCTTCCAGCGGAACATCCACAATACGAAGGGTATGGCTGCGATGGTGATCAGTTCCATGGTGAAGGCCAGAACGAATTCCATGCTCTTATCGTAAGCCAGATAGCCTGAGGGGAGAAGCTCTGTCTCAAACAAGACAATGACGACGAGCGTCAATGCCAGCCAAAGCCAGAAGTGGATAGCTAATCGATGTTGTAGTCGGTTCATCTGATAATCATTTGCTGAAGGGAATCCTATTGACGATTGACCTTCCGAGGGTCACTTCGTCTGTATATTGCAATTCATCGCCAACGCTGATGCCACGGGCTATCTGAGAGAGTTTCACCGAGTAAGGGGCCAGCTTGCGGGAGATATAGAAGTTTGTCGTATCGCCCTCCATGGTAGAGCTCAGAGCCAATATAATCTCCTTGATACCACCGTTCTTCACCCGCTCAACCAGCGAGTCAATCTCGATATCGTTGGGCCCGATGCCGTCCATGGGGGAGATCACGCCGCCCAGGACATGATAAAGTCCATGAAACTGCATCGTGTTCTCAATAGCCATCACGTCCTGTACATTCTCCACCACGCAGACCGTAGATGTGTCGCGGCTCTTGTCGGAGCAGATGGGGCAGATCTCTTCGTCGCTGATGTTGTGGCAGACTTTGCAATATCTGACGTGATGCCGCAGGTCGTGCAGGGCGTTGGTCATTGCGTCGACGTCTTCAACAGGTTGCCGGAGCAGGTGAAGCATCAGCCTTAAAGCCGTCTTTCTTCCTACTCCAGGCAACCTGCTGAATTCAGTGACTGCTTTTTCAAGCAGTGCAGATGGATATGGTTGGGTAATCACCTGTTAGTCGTCAAACAGATAAATGCCAAGTCCCAGCTTCAGACCGACCGTAGAATAGTCGTTGTCGTTGAAACTATGGTTATAATAAACTGCGGGCTCAATCGTCACCGAGCGGTTGATGAAGAACGCATACCCGATTTCAACGCCAGGCATCACGTCGTTATAGCTGTGGTCGTCGTGGATATACTTGCAGTTGAAGCCCAGGAACAGACCGTTCTGCTCGATGTAGTAGCGGATGCCCAGACCGGCTTGGATATTGTCGGGCTTGTCTTCCTTGCCGTTGTGCTGGAATCCTGCCTGAGCGAGCAGCATCCAGTCGTCGGTGAAGAAGAAGCCAGCCTTGGCCTCGGCACCGATATTGAAGCCGTGCTTGCTGTTCCAGTTTGTATCGAACCCGGTGAGAGAGGCGCCTAAGTAGCCTTTGCCCTCACTGAATTGCGCGCTTGCCGTCAAGGATATGAGCACGGCAGCTAAGGATAAAATCAGTTTTTTCATATTCAATTAACGATTTGATTGTGTATACTTTCTGTACCATCTGCTAAACCAGACGATAGCGATGATCAAGACGATGCCACCGCTGATGTAGCTGATTGTGTGGTCAAGTCCGGCAGCCATAGGACTGATGAAGAGGAAGGTGGAGCATACCGCAGTCATGAACAAAGCAGGTATGAGCGTAATCCAGAAATTCTTCTTATGACGCACCAGATAGACGGTTTCTGTCCACAGGGTGAACACGGCCAGCGTCTGATTGCTCCAGCCGAACCACTGCCACAGCTTGTTGAATCCGTCTTTGTCTTCCATCTGCCAGACCAGCAGACCCAGAGCCACTAAGAAGAGTGGGAGAGCGATGACCAAGCGCTTTGAGATGGATTTCTGTTCCAGATGCAGCGTATCGGCGATGATCAGTCGTGCAGAGCGGAATGCCGTATCGCCACTGGTGATAGGAGCGGCAACAACACCGAAGACAGAGAGGATACCGCCAAAGAGTCCGAGCCATCCGGTGCAGACGTTCTCAACCACATTCGGCGCAGTGAAATACTGGACGAGCGTCTTTCCGTCGCCGCTACTGGCCTGACTGAGGAATGCATTGACGGTTTGGGCATCAACGACCTCGCGCCATCCGCCATAGTAGAAGAAATAGCTGGAAACGGTGGCCCAAATCAGGGCAACGACACCCTCTGTGATCATGGAACCGTAGAATACCGGACGGCCCATCTTCTCATTGGAGATGCAGCGTGCCATCAGTGGGCTTTGTGTTCCGTGGAATCCTGATATTGCACCACAGGCAATGGTAAGGAACAGGCAGGGGAACAGCGGGTTCTTGGCAATATAAGAATCAGCGCCAAGCAGGCTGGCAGGCTGATTGAGATTGGACGCTTCAAGATTGCTCCAGATCTCGGGAATGGCCGGCATCTTCACGAAGAGCATCACCATCAATGCCAAAGCCATAAACAGCAGGGCAAAGGCAAAGATAGGGTAGAAGCGGCCGATAATCTTGTCGATGGGGAGCAGGGTGGCCAGGATATAATAGATGAAGATGATGATGACCCAAATCAGAGCCGTTCCCCAATAATCCTTAAGAATAAGTGCCGGGCTATAGACAAACACGACGCCCACCATCAAGAGCAGGATCACGGAGAACACCATCATTACCTTTTTGGCGCCATTGCCCAAGTAGATACCGACGAGCTCGGGAAGGTTGGCTCCTTTGTGACGTACGCTCAACATGCCACAGAAGAAATCGTGGACAGCACCGGCAAAGATGCAGCCGAAGACAATCCACAGGTAGGCCGATGGTCCATACCATGCACCCATGATTGCGCCGAAGATAGGTCCTGTGCCGGCAATGTTGAGAAATTGAATCATGAAGACTTTCCAGGAAGGCATCACGATGTAATCTACTCCGTCGGCCATGCTCACTGCCGGAGTAGGCCGATTCTCATCTGGTCCGAAGATTCGCTCAACAAAGCGTCCGTAGATCAGGTATCCCACTATCAGAGCCACGAGGCTCAATATAAAAGATAACATTGTTTAATAGTTTATTGTTGTGTTCTAACCATTCAGGGTCGCATTAATCTTTGCAAAGATAATGCTAATTGACCAACCTGCAAAAATTATTTGCTTCTTCTTTTCAGTTTTATTTCGGGGATACGGATTTTCTCACCTTCCTTGAATTCCTTGCGACCGCCATTGACAGCCTCAAGATAGCATTCCATGCCGGGTCCCAGGTATCTCTTGCTAAGGCTTGACAGCGTCTGTCCGCTCTTCACGGTGACGGTATTCTGGATACCTACGATTCGATAGGCGCCGGTGCGAATGCGAACGTTGTCCACATAATCCGTGAATGCTGTCTCCTGATTGTCGGCAGGGGCAGCTTTGGCAGTTGCGGGGGCTGGGGTTGTGGCGGCTGGCTGTGGCTTGACGTTCTTGGCGTTGGCTTTATTTGCCTTCAATCCCGCAGTCGTGCTGGTTTTTGTAGCCGGATGGGCCTTTGTCGCGGCCTTGGATACACCAGGCGAAACCGTGAGGGTTTCATCGGCCAAGACCTTCGTTTTAAAGATTTCATCGCCTTTCCACAGGAAGAAACAGGAGACGGCTGAGACGACAAACAAGACGGAGATGACCGTTACCATGATGGTCAGCGTCTTCACCTTCTTGTTGCTTTTTTCAAGTTCTAGTTCAAGTTGTTTATTCATTTGGTTTTCTAAGATTTTCTGCCATTGCTTCTGAATAGGAGTCATTGGCTCAGATTGATTTTCGGTGGGTGGTGTAATATTGTCCATTGTTGTTAGGTTATTGGATGTTACATCAGATTTGTCCGCATTCTCCACCGTGTCTTCCGGTTTGTCATCAACGACTGTGCCTTCTTCCTCTCCACTGGCTGTGGCCACTTCGGAGGGCTCTTCCTCAGCCTCAGAAGTTTCAGACGGTGAAGACTCTGCCTCAGACGATGAAGACTCAGTCCGCTCTACGGGACTTCTGTCCTCGTTGAGCTCTTCCAGCTCGTCATCAGAGAGTTGCAGCACTTCGGGATTATTGGCTTTCTCTTGGGCTTCTTCCGCAGACTCCGTACCATATGGCTCGGAATCATTGCTTGCAGTGGATGCGGCTGGCTCTGCAGCTTCCAGTCTGACAGGCTGTGCCTGCTTGGCGCTTACTGCATCCTGAGCCATTTCTGCAGGGGCAGAATCGGCAGGACGGTCGTTATCTGAGACTGCTTCGGAGCCGAGAAGCTCCTTCACTGCAGCAGTGCTATCGGTCGCGAATTTGGAATCGATAGAAGCAAAATCAACATCGTCGCCCACAGTCACCGTCTCGAATTGGGCAAACGGACGGTTGACGAAATCCCGCATAGCATTATCCGGGGTGAACGTTATCTTGTCGCGTCCCTCGATAGTGATGCGTCGGCCAGTGCCTACGTCAACGCTCTCACGCGGTGCCACAGAGGTCACTTTGAAAGTGCCAAGTCCTCTCACCTTGACAGTCTTATCTTTATTGATCCCGTCCAGGACGACATTGAAGAAAGTCTTGATGAAACTTTCTGCCGCCTTCTCCTCGAGGAGATGTTTTTCTGCCAATTGATGTGCCAAAGAGGATATATTGCTCATGTCGTGTTATTTTTTCTTCAGTTGTTCTTTTATAGAGTTTGAGGGCTTGAATCCAAGTATAAGTTTTGGTGGAACGAGCATCTTCTTTCCTGTTGTGGGATTGACCAATACGCGTTCCATTCTTTTCTTCACTTCAAAGGTTCCAAAACCGGAAATCGTTACGGCCTCACCTTTCTCGAAGTCCTCCGACATGGCGTCTATCAGGCTTTTCACCAGGCGCTGTGAATCTTCTTTTGTGTAGCCGGATTCTTCTGCCAGTGCATTGATTAGTTCTTTGTTGTTCATCGTCTATGTGCGTATCTGAACCTAAGCTTATTTATCGACCACTTCTCCATAGAGGTCAAATTCTTCACTTCCTGTGATTTTTACGTTGTAGAAGCATCCCACGCGCAGCCTTCTCTTCTCGGCGGGAATGAGCACTTCGGGGTCTACCTCGGGTGAACAGAACTCTGTCCTGCCCACGTAATAGTCGCCTTCTTTGCGGTCGATGATGGTCTTCATCACCTTTCCCACCTTTTCAGCCTCCAGCTCCTCACTGATGCGCTGCTGCACCCTCATTAGCTTGTCCAGCCTGAGCTGCTTGGTCTCTGGGGGCACGTCGTCCTTATAGTGCAGCTGGCTGTAGGTGCCTTCTTCCTCAGAGTAGGCGAAAGCTCCCATGCGCTCAAATCGGGCTTCCTTCACGAAGTCTACCAGCTCGTTGAAGTCTTCCTCCGTTTCACCGGGAAATCCCACCATCAACGTAGTCCGGACGGCGATACCCGGCACGCGCCTTCTGATTTCTTTCAGCAGGGCGATGGTCTCCTCGCGCGTCACGTTGCGCAGCATGGCTTTCAACATGTGGTCGGAGATATGCTGCAAGGCTATATCCAGGTATTTGCAGATGTTGTCGTGCCGGTTCATCACGTCGAGAAGTTCCAGCGGGAACTGGTTGGGATAGGCATAATGAAGTCTGATCCATTCCACGCCCTTGATGTTGGCAATACTCTCAATGAGGTCAGCGATATGATGCTTTCCGTCGAGGTCCACGCCGTAATAGGTCAGTTCCTGCTCGATCACCTGGAATTCCTTCACGCCCTGGCTCACGAGATCTCTCACTTCCTGCAGGATTTCCTCCTTGGGGCGGCTATGATGACGGCCAGTGATTAATGGGATGGCGCAGTAGGCGCAGTGGCGGTCGCATCCTTCTGCTATTTTCAGATAGGCATAATGGTGGGGTGTGGTGAGGTGGCGCTTGCCGTTGCATGCGGCTACTTCGGCTTTGCCCAGGTCGGCGAGGAGCTGCTTGTAGTTGAATTTGCCATAGAATTTGTCCACCTCAGGAATCTCCTTCTCGAGTTCTTTGCCATAGCGTTGCGAGAGGCATCCCATGACATAGAGCTTATTGAGACGGCCTTCAGTCTTAGCTTTAGCAAATTCAAGTATCGTATTGATACTCTCTTCTTTAGCGTCTTCGATGAAACCACAGGTATTGATGACTGCAATCTCACCTTCAGGGTGCTTGGCATCGTGGACGCAACGGTATCCGTTGGCTTCGAATTGCCGCATGAGAAGTTCGGAGTCGACCAAATTCTTGGAGCACCCCATGGTGATGAAGTCTATCTGGTTCTTTTTCATTCTTTATAAAACCTTCTAAATCTAAGTGTTTTGAGTTGGCTGTGATGCCCTATAACTCTGTCGGCAAAAGCGTCTCAGCTTTGATATGGCGGACAGCAGGCAGCCTCCTCGCATCAGATTATTTGAACAGGGAGTCGACGAATTCCTTTCTGTTGAACAGCTGAAGGTCTTCCATCTGCTCTCCCAATCCGATGTATTTCACGGGCACTTTCAGCTGGTCGCTGATACCGATGACAACGCCGCCTTTGGCCGTACCGTCGAGCTTCGTGATGGCCAGAGAGGTGATGTTGGTCACGGATGAGAATTGCTTGGCCTGCTCAAAAGCGTTCTGTCCGGTGCTGCCGTCGAGAACGAGCAAGACCTCGTCGGGAGCCTGAGGCAATACTTTCTTCATGACATCCTTCACCTTCTTCAGCTCATTCATCAATCCTATCTTATTATGAAGGCGTCCGGCCGTATCGATGAGGACCACGTCGGCACCTTGGGCTTTAGCGCTCTGCAGCGTGTCGAAGGCCACCGATGCGGGGTCGGAACCCATCTGCTGTTTCACTACTGGCACGCCGACTCTGTCGCCCCAGATCTGAATTTGCTCGATGGCAGCGGCACGGAATGTATCGGCAGCGCCAAGGACCACCTTCTTTCCGGCCTGCTTGAACTGCCAGGCCAGCTTGCCGATGGTCGTGGTCTTGCCCACGCCGTTCACGCCCACCACCAGGATGACGTAGGGCTTGTGGTCTTGCGGAAGATTCCAGTTTTCGAGGTCCTGTGTGTTGTTTTCGGTCAACAGGGCCGCAATCTCTTCACGAAGAATGTTGTTGAGCTCAGAGGTGGAGACGTATTTGTCTCTAGCCACGCGGTCTTCAATGCGGTGAATGATCTTGAGCGTCGTGTCCACACCAACGTCTGACGTGATGAGTACTTCCTCCAAGTTGTCTAAGACGTCGTCGTCGACCTTGCTCTTACCGGCAACGGCTCGTGCCAGCTTTCCAAACAAGCTTTGTTTAGTCTTGTCCAAACCCTGATCAAGAGTCTCTTTTTTCTTCTTGTTGAATAATCCGAATATTCCCATTGGTATATATTTTTTTGCAAAGATAATAATTTTATTGAAAGTATTCCCCTTTTTTAACGATGAAATCGATTGTTTTCTGCATAAAGCAGGTTTCAGGAGATAGAAGACTCCTAGACTCACCTCAGCTAGACCCACCCCCAACCCCTCCCTACGGAGGGAGGGGAGAAGCAAGCGGGGGCAAATCTCAATTGATGCACGTAGGAGGGACGAATAGGAGGGCCGTCATTCCTGACGGCCAAGAAAGAAGGACCGCTTGCTCATCACAATTAAATCATTGGTCGTCAGGAAAGAAAGTGAGAATATACTATTAGTGAATGGTTCGTTCGGAAATCTTGGTCGTCAGGAATGACGACCCTCCTACAACAGAGGGAGTGGGAGAAGCAAGTGGGGGGACTAGGGCTGCTACTATAACTGGACTCAGTGCCTCGAAGAGGTACACCAGCACGTAGTGCGCAGATAGAAGTCCCCAACCGAAAAAAACAGAAAGCAAATCACTTATCTGCTTAGAAATGAGAGTTTTGTAATTTGTTCTTATTTATTTTGTTTTTTAATCATTATTATTTTGAAAACATCGATTTTAACGGTACTTTTGCTAATACAGGATAGTCAAATTCAACTTCATGCAGGTTGTTCAGGACTACAAAAAATGGAAGGAGTTCATCAGACGTTCAACTAACACAGATTGTGAGGTTTTGCTATGCAGATAGTATCTGATTATTGTTCTGATGCTCGCCAGAAGGCGGATTACTTCAAGAAGATGGCGCAGGTGTCGCCAAGTGAACTTAAGGAATGTATCAGAGACAAACAAGGCGGGTGCTTCAGTCGCGATGGAAAGCGGCTGCTGGCCTTTGAAAATAAAGAAGCCAATCAATACGCCGTCCCCGATGGCGTAGAGGTGATTTGCGAAGATGCCTTTTTGGATTGTAAGTCGTTGGTTTTCATAACTATGCCCGAAAGCCTAACAATCATTGGCAACTCGGCTTTTGAGCATTCTGGCGTGGTCTTCCTGACTATACCTGATGGTGTTATTGCTCTGTGTAATTCTGCATTTAGCAACTGTGACGATCTGCAAAGCTGTTCTCTTCCTACACATCTCAACTTTCTTGGCGCGGCAGCCTTTGCCGGCTGTCATCAGCTCCACCAGCTGATATTTCCATCCCAACTGCGTTATATCTCGGGCAATCCCTTTGCCGACTCGCCCATAGACCATCTCGTCAGCATCTCCGAGGCTTTTCGTGTTGTTGACGACCAACTGCAGACTGCCGACGGCCGCTACCTCATAGCATATCTGGGACATGAGAAGAAGGTGGTGCTGCCGGAAGAATTGACGTGTATTTGCGATTCAGCCTTCGCCTTCGCCAACGAACTTGAAACGATCACCGTCCCCTCTACCGTTGAGCGTATAGAGCCCAACGCCTTCAGCTATTGCGTTCATCTGGCTCATGTCGACCTCCCCTCTACACTCAAGGAAATTAGTGATTTGGTCTTTTACAACTGCAAAGGACTTCGAGAGATTCATTTGCCCGAGGGTGTAGAGCGTATCGGGCGGCACAGCTTTGAATCTTGCAACAGGCTAAAAGAGATTCTGATTCCTAACTCGGTCAAAGAGATTGGCGACCAGGCCTTCTACAACTGCCTGGGATTAAAGCAGATCATCATAGGGAAGTCGCTCTGTGATGTAGGCTCCCATCCCTTTTGTGGAGTCAATCTGAATAGAATGGTGTGCCATTCCTCTCATTTCAAGTTCAGCCACCATGCCTTCCTTTCCAAAGATGGTGCCGTGTTCTATGGCTTGTGCTCAGACCTGAAGCAGTATATCGTACCCAATGGCGTCGTTGAGATTCGCAGCATGGCCTTTTGCAATCGGCGTACGCTCGTGAGTCTGGTGCTTCCCGACAGTGTAGAGACGATAGGCAAGTCGGCCATTGCCAATTGTTCGAATCTTATGACTTTCAAGTCCGGCAAGAATCTACGGGAGATAGGCGAGTCGGCCTTTTTGGACTGTTGGTCGCTGAATCTTATGGATTTGGGCGCATGTCCCCAGGTGATAGCCAAAGATGCCCTGTACAATATCTACCTTCTCGAACAGGATGGCAACATGGTCTATACCATCAATGACCAGTTGCGCATCACCGTGCCCCGTGGCTCCAAGTCCCGTCTCTCCATGCTTATCCCGGAATACAGCCGTCAGATAGTGCTGAAGTCCCAAGGCTGTTAGTGGGGGGAAGGGGAAGACCCACCCCCACCCCTCCCTACAGAGGGAGGGGAGAAGCAAGCGGGGGCAAATGGTAGGAGGGCCGTCATTCCTGACGGCCAAGAAAGAAGGACCGCTTGCTCATCACAATTAAATCCTTGGTCGTCAGGAATGACGACCCTCCTATCGACGAAGGATTTGCTTGGGATCGCAATTAGAGTACGGGCTTGGTCGTCAGGAATGACGGCCCTCCTACCATTCGGCGTTCCCATCTTTTTTGGTCGTCAGGAATGACGACCCTCCTACAACAGCGTGAGGGGAGAAGCAAGCGGAATAGTGCCCCGAAGGGGTACACTCTCGGTAACCCCAGTCTAGCGACGATAGGAGCGTAGACTGGGGGATGTATCAGCTACTTAGATTGGACTCAGTGCCTCGAAGAGGTACACCAGCACGTAGTGCGCAGATAGGTGTACGGTTCGGATATGACGTCGAGCGGATGAGCAGTCGTGCAGTCGCCGGGAGACAGTCATGAGGTCTACACGATTTAGCTTTTTGAGTAGAATCAGGTTGGTTAGTTGATTTGCGCGCTTCGCGCTGGTGTGCCGCCTTCGGGGCACTGAGTCCAGAGATGGGTGGGGGCCCTATCCCCAGTCTGCGCTCCTTACGTCGCTAGATTGGGGTTACCGAGAGTCAGCCTCTCCGAGGCTGGTTGATCAGGTCCAATCTCGCTTTGGAGTTGGTAGGAGCGTATTAGGAGCGTCATCATTCCTGACGACGAATGATTTGCTTGTGGTTCGCAATCAGAGTACGGGCTTGGTCGTCAGGAATGACGACCCTCCTATCGCCCCTTCTACGAACGGATGACGATGAAAAAATGTCAGTCTATAAGCATTCTGACAGATATTTTTAAATAAGATAAAAATACGAGCAATCTCGTTAAAGTTCGGTTAATATGTCTTCTTGAACTGTTAAAATGGAATAAAGATGCATGACAAAGCGACATATTTACAAATTTTGCGCTTATATTTGCAGCCGAAAATAAAAACGGGAGATTCTTTTCCCAAAAGATGGAATATACAACACAGAAAAAATATGAATAGTATGAAAATGTATTCAAATTTCTTGATGGCCGGTGTACTCGGACTAACACTGGCTTTTTCGACTGCACCTTTCGCAGAGAGCATGGCGGCCACAAACAACGTTGACGCTGTGCCGGGTCAGCCTGTTGATTTGACTTATGCCGCAGAGAAAGCTATCCCTGCAGTTGTACATATTCGTTATGTGCAGAATTCCAAGACCAAGACGGTGAAAGTGCAGTCTTCACCTTTTGACGACTTCTTCAACGACTTCTTCGGAAATCCCTATGGAGATGGTGGAACCCAGGAGCGCAAAATCCAAACGCCGAAGCGTGAGGCTACGGGTTCGGGCGTCATCATCAGCCCGGATGGATATATCGTGACCAACAATCACGTTGTCGACGGTGCCGACGAACTGACCGTTACCTTGAACGACAATAGAGAATTCTCTGCCAAAATTGTCGGTACAGATAAGACCACAGACCTCGCGCTTATCAAGGTGGACGCCAAGAATCTGCCAACACTGCCAATTGGCGACAGCGAGAAATTGAAAGTCGGTGAATGGGTTATCGCCGTGGGCAATCCTTTCAACTTTAATTCGACGGTAACGGCAGGAATCGTTTCAGCTAAGGCCCGCTCGCTTTATGCCAACGGCGTCGAGAGTTTTATTCAGACTGACGCTGCCATCAATCCAGGAAACTCTGGCGGAGCTCTGGTCAACGCCCAGGGTGAGCTGGTGGGTATCAACGCTATGCTCTATTCGCAGACCGGTTCCTACAGCGGCTATGGCTTCGCTATCCCAACAGCCATCATGACGAAGGTGGTGGACGACCTGAAGAAATATGGCAGCGTGCAGCGTGCCGTGCTCAGCATTCAGGGTGGAGATGTCATCAACTACATCAACGAGCAGAAGGATAACGGTAAGGACGTTGACCTGGGAACCAACGAAGGCGTCTATATCAGTAAGGTGGAAGACGACGGCGCCGGTGCCGAGGCTGGACTTGAGAAGGGCGACGTGATCGTCGCTGTCGATGGCCGCAATGTCACGAAGATGGCCGAGCTCCAGGAGATTCTGGCCAGCAAGCGTCCTGGCGACAAGGTGTCGATCACTTATCTCCACAATAAGACGAAGCACACCAAGACCGTCACGCTGAAGAATGCTCAAGGTAATACGGAGATCGTGAAGCCCGCTGACTTGGATGTCCTCGGTGGTAACTTCCGTGAAATCACTGATAGCCAGAAGAAACAGCTTAACATCAACTATGGTGTTGAAGTGATAAAGGTGAGCAAGGGTGCGCTGCAGAGTGCAGGTGTCGCTCGTGGTTTTATCATCCAGAAGATTAATGATACACCGGTAAAGACCATTGATGAGTTGCAGAAATTGGTAAAAAATGCTTCAACCAGTAAGGATCCTGTCCTGTACATACAGGGCGTATGGCCTACAGGCAAGAAGGCTTACTTTGCCGTTCCTCTTAATGACGATTGATCATTTTTTGATTCGAACAATATGAATATGGAAAAGGCAGATCTCATGTGAGGTCTGCCTTTTTTCGTTGCTTTGGCCGATGGGCTAATAGCAGTAGTTGTAGAATGGGCATTTATCGCATTGGGTCGTAATGGCTGTAGGGGCGAAGGGCAGCGATTCATCAAAGATGTCGTTGATGACTTTATGGATGCCATCGGTGAACTCATCACCGAAATCCTTGTCCACGGCTACAGGGACCTTATTGATGAGCAGGCCCAGATTGCCCTCGCCCGCCTTTGCATTCTGCACATAGAAAAGAATCGGCTTGACCGGCAAGCCCGAAGGGTTGAGACTCTGATTGCTACAGACTATTTTTGCGTAGAGAATCGTCTGCAGATAGTAGTCTGTATGCTTGCCGACGATATTCTTGGGCTCAAAGATCTCACCGATGCTCTTCAGTGTAGAGTCACTCTTCCGCCCGGTCTTGTAGTCGATAACCCGAATCACGGGCGTGCCCGAAGCCTTGTCGGCAGCACAGTCCAGACGGTCGATGATGCCATAGATTCCCACCTTCTTGCCAGTGGAGGTCGTGAGTCTTGAGGAGATCTTCTTTTCGGTGCCGAGAATGGTGAACGGAGCATTCTCTGAGTCTATCTCCAACATCTTCTGGAGCAATCTCATAATCACTTTGCGATTGATCACCTGCAAGCCATTATACGACGGTTTGGTATCCTTGAAATATTCCAGCTTGAAAGCCTCGTCGAGAAAGCCTTCCATCTTCAGATTGTCCTTCTTCAGGCGGGCAATGTCCTCTTTTCTGACAAGGTGCTGGTCGTTGGCTGACAAATCGTCATAGATGAGCTGGGCGGCCTTGTGGAAGATCAGACCGAACTGAACGTTGTCGATGGTCTCCTCTTCCGGATTAACCGGCTCCTTGATATGAAGAATGTAGCGATAGTAGAAGCGCAGCTGGCACCGCAGGAAGTTGTTGAGCGCCGTGGGTGTGAGACTGTCGATAGAGTCGAGGGCTTCTTTCACCAGACCTTCCTTCCGGATTACGGGTGGCTGCTGCTTGATGATTTCCAGCGGAGTCTGCAAGGCATATCTCTTGATGGTCGCTCCTTTCTCCGTGAGCATCTGGAGGAGGAAACGGCTCATCTCGCCCGTCTTTCCGTCTGTTGTGGCATTGTCGTAGACGAGGGTCACGTCTTCGGCACGCTGGAGCAGGCTGTGGAAGTAATAAGAATAGATGCTCACCTTGTTGTCGACCGTGGTGAGTGAGAACGCTTTGCGTATGGAGTAGGGGATAAACGAGGTGTCGCTGATGCCCTTGGGGAGATTGCCTTCATTGCATGAGAGCAGGAGCACGTGCTTGAAATCGAGGTTGCGGGTCTCCAAAACTCCCATCAGCTGTACGCCCTGGGCCGGCTCGCCATGGAAAGGCACGGAATCCTCATTGATGAGCTGGCGCAGCAGTGACTGGAGACCTTCGCCGCTGATGACGGGCAGGTCGCCGGCCTCGATGAGATCGCGCAGGCGGCTCAGTTGGGTATAGATTCGGAAAAGGCACTCGCGGAAGAATTGGTCTTGCACGATGAGGGGCTCAGCCTTGTCCTCCGTGCGGCAATGGGCGCCAATCTGATTGACTATCTCGAGGAGGAAATTGACCAGTTCCAAGGGATCGGTGTCGGAAGAAGTGCCCGGCTTCTGCGGCTGGTCGAGCAGTGTGCTGTCGAAGAACTGCGCATAAGGCAGATGCAGAATATTGTCGACGAATATTTTTCGGCTGTAGGGATGGCGGTATCTCTTGCCCACCTGCAGCGAGATCAGCTGCATGATCATGGAGGTGAGGGGCGAGAGAGCCAGCGGAAAGCCCATCGTGATGTTGGCCACTACGTTTTCTGGGACGCAATACGTGATGGTGGGAAGCAGATTCTCGTCAGCCAGCACGACGGCCGTCCGTATGCCGTCTTTCCATCTGTCGTTCTCCCGAAGCCATTTCGCCACATAGCGGGCCTGAATGTCCTCGGTGGGTGCCGACATGATGCTGATGTCAGTCAGCTTGCCGAGATTGTCGTAGATCTCGTCTCTGCTGTCTTCGAGTTCGTTGGGGAATAACTGGCGCAGCTGGTTGACGTAGTGGCCCGCCTCGTGCTCTATCTCCACGCCGTTGAAGCGCTTTCGGCTGGTGTAGTATCGGTCGTAGTCCCAATAGAATTTGGCCTTTCCCATCTCCTGGAGCAGCTTGGCCACGCGGATCTCAGCCTTCTGCATCATGTTGAATCCCACGAAGATGTAGGTGTCGTATCTCAGCTTAAGGTCCTCCTTGCTGGCCACTTGGCGGAAGAGCTGTCCCTCGTAGGCAAGACCCTGCTGGGCGAGGCGCTCGTTGAATCTCGTGTAGATGTCGTAGAGCCTCTGCCAAAGGTCGAGGAACTTTCGCTTCAAGACGGAGTTCTGGTCTTCAGAGAAATTGGCAAAGAACTTCTTCAGGAGCTCCATCTGGTCCGGGCTCAGGTAGTCGAGATCGTCATATTCATGGAATCCTTCCACATTGGAGAAGACCATCCGGGCGTCGGCCATGTTCTTGTCGATGTCGTCGAAGTCGGCCAAGAGCAGCTGTCCCCAGCCGTAGAAATGCTCGAAGGTCTCTTGCGACTGCGTGAGGTCTATATACACCCGGTACAACTCACAAACCAGCTTGATGTTGTCGGCCACCTGCAGCGAGGACTGTTCGCGGAAGAACTCGCTGATGGTGGTATAGGCCGGGCTCCAGAAGGGCTTGTCGGTGTCTTTGGCCAGTGCGGCATTGATAAATATTTGTGCACGCTTATTGGGGAAGACTATGGCCACGCGTCCTATATTCTCGCCATATTTCTGCTTGATGTCCTCTGCAACGTATTCTAAAAATGTCTTCATTTCTTCTCAAAAATTAATATTAATGCACCTCAAGGATGCAGTCCAAAAACACATACCAGACGTAGCCTTTCACTTCTTTGTAGCCCATCTGCTGGAGCAGAGACATATAGCGCTGAACCTGACTTTCGTGTTCAGCCTCGACTTTGCCGAATTTGAAATCCACCACGACGGCATTATTGCCATCAATCATTACACGGTCTGGGCGGTCGGTCTTTAACGTTCCATCTTTGGGATTGGTGGAGAGAATGTTGCATTCGTTCATCAGTCGCAGTCCGGGTCGGAACCATTCCTTTACCTGAGGGTTGAGGAAGGCCTTCTTCACCTGACTTACGACCTGATCGCGATTGATAAACTTGTTGTTAATCAAGCCGTTGAACTCGAACTCGGCGAGTTTAGCGTCGACGTCATCCTCCGTCACGATCGTAGAGAACAGCTGGTGGAGAATGTCTCCCAGGCGGATGTAGTCGTTGTCCTCATCGGGTTCAGCCTGGCCATTGTCGAAGAATTGCTTGCTCTGATTGCTCTGGATGAAGACCACTTTATGATGCTCAGGCTTAATCTCCACGGGCAGCGGCTCGGGCTCCATCTCGAAGATATTGGGCAATTCATCCTTCTTCTTCGCTGTGCTCTTCGGCTGATTGCTCACTTGGCATCCCGTAGAGTAGAAGAGCGAGCCGTCGTCGGACTCCTTCACATTCTTCTGATTGAGGTAATCCTCGATAATGTAGGAGCGGACATTCCATTTCGGAGCCTCGCCTTTCTTGGCCTTAGGACGACGCTTGCCCATCACATAAAGTCCGTTGCGGGCTCGGGTGAAGGCCACGTAGAGCAGGTTGAGGTTGTCCACGATAACTTGTTGGTGCTCGGTCTCGTAGTCTCGGGCGTAGATGCTGTTGACGAGCTTCTGCTGGAACACCACCGGCACGCGGATGAGCTCATTATAAGGACTCTCTTTAGGATTCGTCCACAAGGTGTCGTTGTACTTTTCCAGAGGCCAGTCGCAATAGGGGATGAGGACGTATTTGAATTCAAGACCCTTGCTCTGGTGGATGGTGAGCAGTCGGATGCCGTTGCTCTGAGAGTCGGTGATGCTTTTTTGGTTCAGCGTCTCGTCCCAGAACTTCAGGAAGTCGGCCACATTGCCCGGATTGTTCTCCAGGTAGCTTGTGAGCTGGTCGCTGAAGAAGCAGAGATAAGCCGACTGATTGGCCCAGTCGTTGAGACCGAATTTGCTCTTTATCTCTTCCACCATATCGATGAGCGGCTGGGCGGCCGTACTGCTGATATGGTCGTAGAAGTGGTCGGGCAGGAACGAGACGAGGTGCTGCAGGTATACATTCTCCTTCTCCTGGCTCTCATCGTCGTCCTTGGGCTGCTTCTTTTGGGGAGCGGCCATCTCGATGAGATTGTTCTCATTGCCCAGTTTATACTCCTGATAGAGATGGGCGGCCAAGGCAGTATAATAGAGATTCGTCGGGTCGGCAATGATTCTCAGCGCCGTGATGATAATGTTCACCGCGGGTGATGCCTTGAGGCGGTAGGCTTCGTCGGAGACAAACTTAATTTTGTTGTCGGGAAGGCCCATGAAGTAGTCGACGATGTGGGTGATGTCTGACCTCGACCGTGAGAGGATGGCAATGTCTTTCAGGGCCACATGCTGGTTGTAGACAAGGTCTTCGATGATGTCCTTCGTCTTCGCCAATATCCTCTCGTCATAGCTGGGTCCGTCGTCCTTCGCCTTTTGGGGAAAGAGCTCTATCTCCACGTAGCCTTCGGCGGGCTTGCTGTCGGGTACTTCCTGCTTCAATCCGGCGTAGGCTCTCTCGATTTCTTTGGCCTGTTCCAGGAGGCTTTTGTCTGCATGGGCTATTTTCGAGACCTCATTTTCCAAGAGCCGGGCTTCGGCTTGGTTGGCAAAGATGAAGAAGTCGTTGTTGAAGTATACCACGTTTCTTGTAGACCGATAATTGATTTCCATGGGCTGTGTCAGGACTTCGCCCTGCTGGAACGTACGGTCGATGTTGTTGAGCAGTCTCCAGTCGCTGTTTCTCCACCGATAGATACTCTGCTTGACGTCGCCCACGATCAGGTTCTCCGCTATGCCATTGTCCTTTCCCGAGGCTTTCGACATGCACTCCTTGAGCAGCACGAGGAAGTTCTTCCATTGCGTGCGGCTGGTGTCCTGAAACTCGTCGATCATGATATGATGGATCTGCGCTCCGATTTTCTCGTAGATGAAGGGCGAGTCCGTATCACTGATCATGCCAGCCAGCAGCGTCTGCGTGTTGGAGAGCAGAAATCGGTTCAGCTCCTTGTTCTTCTGTTCTACGCTCTCGTCGATATAGCGGAGCAGCCTGATCTTGTACAGATTCTGCAGGGTGAAGAGTGCGGAATAGTATTGCAGGGCATAGTGTCCCCGGTCTTGCTCTGATTTTTTGGCCAAGTCGGTGAGATCCTGACCGGCCGGACTGTTCTTCTTCGACAGCCAGGCGTTGGGATTGTCGAGGGCATCGAGGAATCGCTTGCCTAACAACTCACCATCAGAGTATTTTCCGTCCTCAATCTTCTTGAAGTAGGTCCATGCGCCGCTCTTGGTATACTTGTAGTCGTCCACGGTCAGCGAATATCTCGACTCAATCTTGCGGAAGGAAGATGCGATGTCATTGAAGAAGTTTTCTGAGTCCTTCTTGATGGCATAGAGCTTGGAAGAGATATTCTTGAAGAAGTCTTTCTCAGCATACCTCTGGTCCATGGCTTTCTTGTTGTCCTTGAACTCATCCAAGAAGATGTTCCGACCGAAGATTTTGAGCTCGCTGATGACATTCCACGATTTATCATCCTGCATATTCTGATTGATAAACTCCATGATCCACGTTAAGACCCGGTCGCTCTCTTCGAGCGATTCAATCATCTGGTCGACGGATTCTTCTTCCACTTGTTTGTCGTTGAGCTCCACACGTAGATTGGCATTGAGTCCCAGCTCACGAGCCAGGTTGCGCAGGACGCTCTGGAAGAAGGAATCGATGGTCTCAACACGGAAGTACTGGTAGCTGTGCACTATCATCACCAGTGCCAGACCGGCATTGTTCCTGATGGTCTCTTCATCGAATTTTGTGTCTTTCCTGATGGCCTCGAGATAGTCATTCGAAGATTCCAGTCCGCGCGACAGCCCATACAGTGTTCCGAGGATTCGCATTTTCATTTCTTCGGTAGCCTTGTTGGTGAAAGTAACAGCGAGGATATTGCGGAAGTTCGTCGGGTTCTGAATGAGCATCTTAATGTATTCCACGGCCAGTCGGAAAGTCTTTCCACTGCCTGCGCTTGCTCTGTATACGGTTAAAGATTCTTGCATATCATATAAATAAGGTATAGTGTCTATCTGTGATTGCAACTTTGAACGGTCCGGTCGCCTGTATATAAAAGAGGTAGCCTACATAAAAAAGAGTTAGAAGGCTTGCCGACACATAAGTCAGCCAAGTCTCCTAACTCCTTATCAGATGAAGATTTTACTTCTGAATCAATTTCTCCGCCATGCCTTTTGCGGCTCTGCGACCATCGCCCATGGCGAGAATGACAGTGGCTCCACCACGAACGATGTCACCTCCGGCGAAGATTTCTGAACGGCTCGACTGCATGTCGTCGTTGACGACAATGGTGTTCTTGCGTCCGAGTTCCAATCCAGCCACAGATTTCGGAACGAGCGGGTTAGGACTTACGCCTACAGCCACGATCACCTGGTCGCAGTCGACGGTGACGGTCTCGCCCGTGGCTACAGGGCGGCGACGACCTGATGCATCGGGCTCGCCGAGCTCCATGATGTCGAGCACGGCTGCCTTGACGGCGCCATTCTCATCGGTGAGATATTCTTTGGGATTGTGCAGCGTGAGGAAGCGGATTCCCTCTTCCTTGGCGTGCTTCACCTCTTCCAGACGGGCAGGCATCTCGGCTTCAGAACGGCGATAAACCAGTGTCACGTCGGCTCCAAGACGCTTGGCGGTGCGGCAAGAGTCCATGGCGGTATTGCCACCACCTACGACCAGCACCTTCTTTCCCAAGTTGATGGGTGTGTCGGTCTCGGGATTGGCGGCATCCATCAGATTGATTCGAGTGAGGTATTCGTTGCTCGACATGATGTTGATGGCATTCTCACCAGGAATACCCATGAAGTTGGGCAGACCAGCGCCCGAGCCAACGAAGATACCCTTGAAGCCCTGTGCCTCCAGTTCCTCGATGGAGATGGTCTTGCCAATGATGCAGTCGGTCTGGAAGTGAACGCCCATCTTGTGCAGATTATCGATTTCGGTATCTACAATATGGTTGGGCAGACGGAATTCCGGAATACCATAGCGCAGCACGCCACCGAGCTCGTGAAGGGCTTCGAAGACGTAGACCTCAAAACCGCGCTTCACCATGTCGCCGGCGAAGCTCAGGCCGGAAGGACCAGAACCCACGACGCCCACCTTGATGCCATTGCCGGGATCGCATTTTGGGAGCTGGGCTTTTCCGCTCTCACGCTCGTAGTCGGCAGCGAAGCGCTCCAGATAACCGATGGCCACGGCCTTCTCGCCCATCTTCAGGTGGATACACTTGCTTTCGCATTGCTTCTCCTGAGGACAAACTCTACCGCAGATGGCGGGTAGGGCAGAGGTCTGTTTCAAAACAGCTGCGGCACCGAGGATGTTGCCGCGCTCGATATTCTTCACGAACGACGGAATGTTGATGTTCACCGGACAGCCTTCCACGCAGGTAGGCTTGCCGCAGTCGAGGCAACGCTTGGCCTCGGTCATGGCCTGTTCGAGAGAGAGTCCCTTGTTGACTTCTTCCAGACGTGTAGTGGCACGATATACAGGGTCGAGCTCGGGCATCACCACGCGCTCAATCTGGCGGCGCTCCTTGGGCTTCATGGCGGACCGGAGTTCCTGTCTCCAGGGTGCGTTGCGGTCAGTGAGCGATTCTGCATCGTCCGATTCTCCTTCATTCTGAGGAGCGTTCTGCGCCTCAGCCTGTTCTGTTGGCTTCGGCGTTGTCTTGGAGATATGCTCTTCAAAATGGTCCATTTCATCGTGCTCAGCACGCTTGAACGTGCCCATGCGCTTGAACATCTCGTCCCAGTCTACAAGATTTCCGTCAAACTCGGGACCATCGATGCAGACGAACTTCGTCTTGCCTCCGATTGTGAGACGGCAGGCACCGCACATGCCCGTACCGTCGACCATAATCGTATTGAGCGATACGTCGTTAGGTATATTGTATTTCTTTGCCAATAAAGAGCAGAACTTCATCATGATAGGAGGTCCGATGGCCAAGACCTTATCGACATGCTCGCGCTTGATCACCTCTTCCATACCCACGGTGACGACGCCTTTCTGGCCCCAACTGCCATCGTCGGTCATGATGATTACCTCATCGCTGTATTTCTCAACGTCGTCCACCATGATGACGAGTTCCTTCGTGCGACCAGCCAATACGGAGATGACGCGGTTGCCGGCTTTCTTGAGCGCGGTGAGAATGGGCAGAATGGCAGCAATGCCGATGCCACCTCCAGCACAGAGCACTGTGCCGTAGTTCTCAATCTTTGACGGCGTTCCCAGCGGACCAACGATGTCGTGCACATAGTCGCCCTCGTTGAGACGGCAGAGCTTTGTCGACGACAATCCCACTTCCTGCACCACCAGCGACAGTGTGCCCCGTTCGGCATCGCTGTTGGCGATGGTGTAAGGTACGCGTTCACTCTTCTCATCAACTCGGATGATGATGAAGTTGCCTGGCTTGCAGCTTCTGGCGATGAGCGGTGCTTCTACCTCGAGGTAGAAAACCTTCTCGCTGAATTGTCTTTTCTTAATGATTTTGTTCATTTTAGGCCTTTTATTGTTATTAGAATAGCAGTTACCTCTTTTCAAAAAGAATAAGAAGACCGGAAGGCAGACGCTCTCTTGCGGGGTCTGTCTTCCAGTCTTGGTATGTGGGTGTTAGAAGTTCTTGTCATCGAGCATCTCAAAGCCGCAGTAGGGCACGAGCACCTTCGGCACGCGGATGCCCTCAGGTGTCTGGTTGTCCTCCATGATGGCGGCCACGATGCGGGGCAGAGCCAGTGCTGAACCGTTGAGCGTGTGGCAGAGCTCTATCTTCTTGTCGGCTGCGCGGCGATAGCGGCAGTGCAGACGGTTGGCCTGATAGCTCTCGAAGTTGGAGACGGAGCTCACCTCGAGCCAGCGCTTCTGAGCGGCACTCCATACCTCAAAGTCGTAGCAGATGGCAGAAGTGAAGCTCATATCTCCACCGCAGAGACGAAGGATATGATAGGGAAGCTCGAGCTTCTGGCAGAGACCCTCCACGTGGTCAAGCATCTCCTGCAAGCTCTGATAGCTGTGCTCCGGAGTATCGATGCGCACCAACTCTACCTTGTCAAACTGATGCAGACGGTTGAGACCTCTCACGTCCTTGCCGTAGCTGCCTGCCTCGCGACGGAAGCAAGCCGAGTAGGCACAGCGCTTGATGGGCAGGTCCTGCTCGTCGAGAATCTCATCTCTGAAGATGTTGGTCACGGGCACCTCAGCCGTCGGAATGAGATAGAGGTCGTCGAGGTTGCAGTGGTACATCTGACCCTCCTTGTCGGGCAGCTGACCTGTGCCGAGTCCTGAAGCCTGATTCACTACGTAGGGAGGCTGAATCTCCAAATAGCCGCTCTTGCGGGCCTCGTCGAGGAAGAATGCCTCAAGGGCACGCTGGAAACGGGCCATCTTACCGATATATACAGGGAAGCCCGCACCCGTGATCTTCACACCGAGGTCGAAGTCCACGAGGTTGTACTTCTTGCAGAGGTCCCAGTGGCACAGAGCGTCCACACTGAGGTTGGGCTTCACGCCGCCTTCTTTCACGACCACGTTGTCTGATGCGTCCTTGCCTTCAGGCACGTCGTCGTTGGGGATGTTGGGGATGGTGAGCAGGAGCTCGGTCACGGCCTTCTTGGCCTCGTCCATCTGGGTTTCCAGCACCTTGTCCTGAGCTTTCAGTTCAGCCACCTGCTTCTTTATATCGCCGGCCTCGTCTCTCTTGCCGCTCTGCATCAGTACGCCAATCTGCTTCGACAGCTGATTCTGCTGCTGCTTGTTTGCGTCAAGCTTCTGCTGAGCGTCACGACGCTGCTTGTCCAATTCCAAAACCTTTTCGATAGCTTCACGGGCGCCCTCGAAATGCTTTTTCTCCAAGCCCTTCACGACGCGCTCCGTTTCCTCGCTGATTAGTTTTAATGTTAACATCTTAATAAAACTTTGTTGTTGTTATTTTCTCGCAAAAATACAAAAAAGATTGTATATCGTGCCGCCAAATCCCGAAAATTTCCCCTTTCCGTCAAAAATACCCTCAGATTCTGTTTATTTCCCGATGATTTGGCACTTTCAAGTCGTGTTGGGGGATTCGGTTGCAGCTTACTGATTGCTTACATCATCCAGGTTTACAAACCTTCCGTTTTCCTTGCGCTGCTGAATGAGTCGCTCCAACTTGCGCTTGCGGTTGGGTGCGATCCACTGGCGCATGAAGATATTCGGGATGGCCACGCCGATGGCAATGCACAAGAGAGTCAGCGATCCCATGACGGCATTGTGCATGGCAAAGGTAAGCTCACCCACCACACCGGTCATGCCAATGAATCCGTAGAGGGCTCTGTACATCAGCACTCCGGGCACCATAGGGATGACGGCCGGGATGGTGATGCACTGATGGGGGGTATGCAGCACGTGCACGGCCTTGATGTTGATGATGGAGATGATGCAGGCACCGGCCAATGTTCCGATGATCAGACCCATGTCAAGGCCTATGTTTCCGTTGCTCGGACCGAGGTTGACGAAGTTGCGGGTGCACACGGCGATGATACCGCCGATGGCAATCCAGCACTGCAGACGGGGAGGAGTGTTGAAGATCGTGGCGAAGCCCATGGCTGAGATGGCGGCTGCAAGCGCATACTCACCAAACGAGTGGTGAGGCGTCATGCTCAGGTTGTGGACGAAGCTGTCGATGCCGCAGACCTTTATGGCGAAGGCGATTCCGAAAGCCATCGCAAGAATCATCAATATCGTGTTGGTGCCCCTCACCAGTCCTGTCTCTATATGGTTGTCGAGCAGGTCGTTCACCGAGTTGATGAGCGGGACGCCCGGCACGATATACAAGGCGCAGGCCAGCATGGGATGCCATGGGGTGGAGGAGTAGAAGAGGGGCTGAAGGCAAGCGGGTATATAGGCCATCACCTCCGGCCGGGAAATGAACGTCGAGGCCCAGGCGATGAGGGTCGAGACGAAGGCCGCGATGGCAATGTCGGCATAGGTGTTGCTGCCCAGACTGTTGAGATACATGCGCAGACGGTTGCCCAGAATGGCGGCAATCGAGCAATAGAAGAAGGCTGGCCAGTCGCAACCGAACTGAATGCAGAATCCTCCGCAGGCGAAGCCGGCACAGATAGCCACGATCCAGTCACTGTAGTGGCGCTTGCGGTGGTCTATCTCCTCCAGACATTCCTCATATTTGTCCAAGCTGTAATCGTCCTGGATGGCTCTCCACGTGAGCTTGCTGATCTCCTGGATAGCCTCCATGTTGATGCCGTGCTTGACGCACCTCTTCATCTTTGTATATGAATAGTACTCGTCGCTCAGATTCACCGTCAGCATATAATAGTCTATCTGAATGTGAAGATTTTCTTCGGGAAGTCCCAGATAGGCAGCGGTGCGCTCCATGTTTCGCTTCACGCGACTTGTATCGGCAGAACTGTCCATGAGGATCAGTCCCGTACGTAGCAGTAAGTCCAGTTTGTGGTGCAATAACTGCTCACCTTTTAAACAAGAATCTTTATCCATACAAAGGTTGTCAAAACTTTTATTAATCAATTGATATAATCAGAAGGGGAAGACGCGTCTTCCACATGCAAAGGTACAATAATTTGTTGATTCTTGGGTAGATTAGGTGGCTATTTTTTTGTGTCTGGACTGCAGAGTGCAATGAAAGTAGGAGCGGCGGCAGGCCCATCTCTCTTTGCAACCTGGTTGCAGAACTTTAGTATTACCTTTGCACCCAGAAAGAATAAAACACATTTGATATGAACAAGAAACTATTGAGAATTATCATCACCGCAGTGCTCCTGTTTGGAGCCTGGCTGGTGGAGAGATACGGAGGACTTCCCATGTGGCAGCTGCTCCTGGTGTATCTTGTACCCTACCTGCTCATCGGCTATGATGTCCTGGGCGAGGCTTGGGAAGGAATTCGTGAAGGCGATCCTTTCGACGAGGACTTTTTGATGTGTATCGCCACGCTGGGTGCTCTAGGTATCGGATTCCTGCCCGGCGCAGAGAACCAGTTCACCGAGGCAGTCTTCGTGATGCTCTTCTTCCAGGTAGGCGAACTCTTCGAGGACTATGCGGAAGACAAGAGCCGCGAGAGCATCTCCAAGCTGATGGATATCCGGCCCGACACGGCCCATGTGGAGCGCGAGGGGAGCGTGCAGACCGTCGACCCCGCTACGGTAGCTCTGGGCGAGACCATCGTCGTCAAGCCTGGGGAGAAGATTCCCCTCGACGGAACGGTCGTAGAGGGACAGTCGTCGCTCAACACGGTGGCCCTGACCGGCGAGTCGATGCCGCGCGACGTGAGCAAGGACGATGAGGTTGTCAGCGGCTGCCTCAATATCAGCGGCGTTCTGCGCATTCGCGTCGAGAAGTCGTTTGGCGAGTCTACGGCTTCCAAGATCATCAGCATCGTAGAGAATTCGCGCGACAACAAATCGCGGAGTGAGAATTTCATCACCAAGTTTGCCCATGTCTATACGCCTATCGTCGTCATCGCCGCCTTGGTGCTGGCCTTCCTGCCTCCCTTCTTCTACGACAGCTATTCCAGCGGCCTTGCCATCTGGCTCTACCGTGCGCTGACGTTCCTCGTCGTGAGCTGCCCGTGCGCACTCGTGATCTCAGTGCCGCTCACCTTCTTCGCCGGTATTGGTGGAGCCTCACGCAGAGGAATCCTCATCAAAGGCGGCAACTATATGGATACGCTATCCAAGACTTCAACCGTGGTCTTCGACAAGACCGGTACGCTGACCAAGGGTGTCTTCTCCGTTGTCGCCGTCCATCCCGAAAAACTCTCCGAGAAGGAGCTTCTGCATCTTGCTGCCCATGTGGAGCGCTTCTCCACCCATCCCATTGCCGCTGCTCTGCGCGCTGCCTATCCCGATGAGAACGACGGTTGCGCGGTGGAGGATGTCACCGAGCAAGCCGGCTATGGTGTTACAGCTCATGTCAACGGTAAGGAAGTACACGTGGGCAATGAGAAGATGCTCGGCCAGCTGGGAGTGAAAATCCAGAAGTGCGAGAAATGTTCCGGACTCGTGGGATCTACGATATACATCGTTGTCGATGGCAACTATGCCGGTCATGTGGTCATTGCCGATCAGGAGAAAGCCGATTCTCGCGAGGCCATCGCCAGTCTGAAGCGCTTGGGCGTAAAGAAGACCGTGATGCTCACGGGCGACAAGCAGGAGGTGGCCGACAAGGTGGGGCAGGATCTTGGTCTCGACGAATGGCATGCCCAATTGCTGCCTGGCGATAAGGTGGAGCGCGTAGAAGCGTTGATCAAGCAGCAGCCCGAAGGCCAGAAGACAGCCTTTGCCGGTGATGGCATCAACGATGCGCCTGTGCTGGCCCGTGCTGACGTGGGCATCGCCATGGGAGCGATGGGAAGCGATGCCGCTATCGAGGCTGCCGACGTGGTGCTCATGGACGACAAGCCTTCAAAGATAGCTACAGCCATAGAGATTGCTCGTCGCACGATTGGCATAGCGTTGCAGAATGCCTGGTTTGCCATCACCATCAAGGTGGCCGTATTGGTGCTGGCGTTCTTCGGCTTGGCTACGATGGGAATGGCCGTCTTTGCCGATGTCGGCGTGATGGTCCTCGCCGTGCTTAATGCCATGCGGGCTCTCAAAGTCAAGTAGAGCTTCACCTCCCATAAGCTCTGTTTACCCCATAGGCCCCCATCAACTCTATCATCCCCCATCAGACCCGCCCCTAGCCCCAGGAAGGGGGTCTTTTCTTTACGCTGCAAATTTAGCAAAGAAGCATGGTAAATCCAAACTTTTGCGGTCTTGGAAGGAAAATTTATTTTTCAATAAAACTTACAAATCGTTTCTAAGTTCCTGATAATGAGGAAAACGGGTGATATGAAAATTTTTTGGCTCGGTCGGAGGAGATTAACCCACATTGCAGGGTTTAGTTATGTAACTGATTGATTTTCAGTATTGATTTTTTTTGAAGGTGGATTTTGGGCCCCCACAGATTTTACGCTGATC
>ONYS01000114.1 GCA_900322095.1 uncultured Prevotella sp. | reverse complement strand
GCTGCTCCACGCCATCCTCAACAAGGAATACGGCATCCTGGAACCGGGCAGCGTGATGACCCACATCACGGCAGCCTCTCTGCCGGCCTACGACAAACTGATCTTCTTCACCGACGCCGCCGTCATCCCCTATCCCACACAGGAGCAGCGCGTACAGCAGGTGAAATACTTGGTGAACCTCTGCCACAGCTTCGGCATCGACGTGCCCCGCATCTCGCTCATCCACAGTTCTGAGAAAGTCGACGCGCGCCACTTCCCCTTCACCGAAGGCTACCTGCAGCTCAAGGCCATGGCCCAGAACGGCGATTTCGGACATTGCATCGTCGACGGTCCGCTCGACTTGAAGACGTCGTGCGACCACCACGCCATGCAGGTGAAAGGCATCAAGTCGCCCATCAACGGTCATGCCGACGCCCTCATCTTCCCCGACATCGAGGCCGGAAACCTCTTCTACAAGACCATCACCCTCTTCTGCAACGCCACGACGGCCGCCATCCTGCAGGGCACGAAGGTGCCGGTGGTGCTGCCCTCGCGCGGCGACTCACCCGAAACCAAATTCAACTCCATCGCTCTGGCTTGTATCCTCTGATAAAACGGTTCACCTATGTTTAAACTTTTGATTATCAACCCCGGTTCGACATCGACGAAGATCGGAGTTTATGAGGATGAGCATCAGGTATTCGTGGAGAACATTGGGCACTCCGTAGAAGAACTGCAACAATATGATGAGGTGACCGACCAGTTTTCCATGCGCAAGCAGCTGGTCATCGACGAACTGAAGAAGCGCAACATCCCGCTGGAATTCGACGCTGTCGTGGGTCGTGGCGGTCTCTCGCGCGAGGTGGAGAGCGGCGTGTACGAGGTGAATGAGCACATGGTGCAAGACGCCTTCTACGCCATCCATAAGCATGCGTGCGACCTGGGCTGCATCATTGCCTTTGAGATTGCCAAGGACATCCCCGGCTGCCGCAGCTACATTGCCGACCCGGGCCGCGTGGACGAGCTCTCGCCCTTGCAGAAGATTACGGGCACGCCTCTCATCCACCGCATCTGCATCTGGCACGCACTCAACCAGAAGGCCATCGCGCGCCGGTTTGCCCGCGAGCACAACACGAAATACGAGGACCTGAACCTCATCATGTGTCATCTTGGTGGCGGCATCTCCATCGCTGCCCACGACCACGGCCGCGCCATCGACGCCAACAACGCCCTAGACGGCGAGGGTCCGTTCTCTCCCGAGCGCACGGGCACGCTGCCTGTGGGCGACCTCATCCGCCTGTGCTTCTCGGGCAAGTTCACCGAGGCCCAGCTGCTGAAGCGCATCGCCGGCAAGTCGGGCATGATAGCCCTGCTCGGCACGAACGACATGCGCGAGATTGAGCGCCGCATCAACGAAGGCGACGAGAAGGCCAAGCTCTACACCGACGCCATGGTATGGCATACGGCGAAAGCCATTGCTTCGGAAGGCGCTGTGCTCTGCGGTAAGGTCGACGCCATCATTCTCACCGGCGGTCTGGCCCACTGCAAATATATCACCGACGGACTGCAGGCCCGCCTCGACTGGATGGCCCCGGTCTATCTCTATCCGGGCCAGGACGAGATGCAGGCCCTCGCCCTCAACACGCTCCACGTGCTGAGAGGCGAATGGCAGGCAAAGAAGTATTGAGACGAAATTATGAAAGAAAAAGGAGGCAAACACGCTGTGACGCGGGTTTGCCTCCTATTTTATGCTCCGATTCGCAGGAGGGGTCGTATCTTTCTTGGTCGATAGGAGCGTCGTCATTCCTGACGACGAAGGATTTACTTCATAATAAGCAAGCGGACTTTCTTTCTTGGTCGTCAGGAATGACGACCCTCCTACTTGTGCCCCGATGTTGGCCCCCCTCCCTCTGTAGGGAGGGGTTGGGGGGGTCTAGCCAGTGGGGTGGGTCTTGCTACTTGATGATTCCCGCATCGCTATCGCTCAGGTTGATGGTCTTTTGCGCCGACTGGTGCTTCTTACCTTGACTCAACCGCCAGACAACATTCAGCGTGAGACTGTTGCCATTATCGCGATCGTATTCTCGGGATCGCTTATGCAGGTTCGCATTGAGCAATTCTTGGTCATACGTCTTATGATGGCTATCGAAGGGATTGGACCACGCCAACGACAGTTCCAAGTTCTTCAATTTGTAAGATGCCGACAAGATAGTGGAGGATTCGTTGTAGCCACGCGTCTCACCTTCCAGGAATCGGTAGCCATTGTCCAAATAGCCGCGGAAGGTGAAATCGCCGAAGTAGGCGTTCAAGCTGCCCTGATAGATCCACGACGTATAATGATGCTTGTAACTGAATCCATAGTTGAAGTCCCGCATCATCGCCCCGTAGCCAGCTACCTGAAGATGCTCAGGGAAAATCCAATAGCTGGCATAAGCGCTCACCATCAGAACGTTGATGGCCTTTTGGTTGATCTGGGTGTAGATGAACTGGTCATCGGCCGTACGCTCATAGAGCGCCATACTAGAATGGTGGCAGTGCTTATAGTAGCCATCCAGCATCAGGCTGAGGCGCATGGTGTTGTAGGAGAGGTTCAACCGCTGTTCCAAATCCCGCGAGGGCTTCAGGTCCGGATTGCCCACCGTGGTTTCCCGGCTGTTCGTTCTGATCCGCGCATCGCTGGTCATGGCTCTCTTCGACACACGGTCCTTCATCTCGATAGTGTAGCTCAGCTGCAGCCCATCGGTGATGTTGTATCCGAGGGTAACCTTGGGACGGAAACTCCAAAGAGTGTTGCTGTGTTGATTTTGCTCATCGTCCCAGTAGCTCACTCCCGCGCCCAACGAATAGCGAAATTTACTGAGCGCGCCCTGGATCTGACTGAAGGCATAAACGTAGCTCTGGTCCATCTTGTTCAGCGCGCTGGCATCACCGGTATAGTTGTTCTTGGTGTGCTTATAGCGAAAGTTCATTCCTGCGGAGAAGACAAAAGGCTTGAACTGGTTCTCATAGTTCACCTCAGACAGAAGGGAGGCCGTCTTGCCATCCACATCGTATTGGTAGGGCGCGCCCTCGTCGTAATAGGAACTGGTCTGCGTGTCGATATAGGTGCCCACGGCATTGGCGGTGATGGACTGCCTCGGCGTAATCTGCCGGAAAAAGTAGAGGTCGAGCACGGGCGACGAAGATCGGCTGTTGTCGCGGCTCGTTGAGGTGTATTGCCGTGTGCCATCCACGATCTGCTTCAGACTATTGTTGTAGGGAGTCTTATTGAACGATCCGCTCAGCGACGCCTGGAACACGAAAGCCGTGGAGTCGGCTAGATTGTAGGTCAGCTTTGCGTAGTGGGTTCGGCTTTTGTACAAGTCCTCGATGTCATTTCGCCCGATGGTATAGATGCTGCCGTCGGAGAGCGTGTAGTTGGCCTCCTCTTCGTCGCGGCTCTTTGTCGACTTCATTCCCCAATAACTGTAGGATACCGACAGCTCGCTCTTGCCCGAATTCCATTTGCTATAGGCTAAGGCATTGCCTTGCCGTGAGGTCAGCCAGGCGGTGACGTCAGTGCCAAGAACATAGCCCTGGTCATTGCGGCGGGTGATGATGTTGATGACGTAGGCCACGCCTTCGCCATAGCGCAAACCGGGATTGTCGATGAACTCTATGCGCAGCACCCGTTTGGGCTCGAGCTGCATCATCTCGGTATAGCCCACAACGACGTTGTCTATTCTCAGTTGCACACTGCCCCGGTTGTCGACGGCCTGGATGGTATGGGCTATCGCGTCCACACGCAGATTGGGCAGGGAGAGGCGCTGCAGCAGTCCGTAGCCATTGCTCGTGGCGTTCTTTTGCGCATCGGTGGGATAGAGGGTCTTGCCGTCGACGCGGTTCACCACCCGGGCCCCGTTCACGGTCAGTTGGTCAAGGGTCACCGTCTTCGTCGTATCGCTCTGGGCATACATCGCCAGCGAAGATACGAGGAGAGAAAAAATAATAAGCGTCCGTTTCATCATGCTTCAAGGATTTTGAAGCAAAGATAAAATGAAAACAGGGAAATGCCAATTTTATAAACTGGCATTTCCCTGACATTTGCCTGACATCGGGCTAACTATTTGATGTTCAGCGAATAGCTTCTTCCGCGGTCGGATTCGATTTTGAGGTTGCTGTTGGCCTCAAGTATGGGTTTCGTGCGCTTGATGAGCGTGTAGAGCGTGTCGCTGGCGTCCGGTTTCTTGGGCCACAGCCGGTCGCAGATCTCCTGTTTCGACAGGGTGTGGTCTTCGGCCGTGAAGAACAACTCGACCAAGGAGTGCTGCATGGGCGTGAGACGGATGGGCTTGCCGCCGACGGTCGTAAACTTGCCATCGGCATAGACCAGCCCGCCGTAGGTGAGTCCCTGAACGAGGAGTTCGGGACGGTAGCGGCGCATATACCACAGGCTGCCTATCAACCACAGCAGGCTGATGAAGAGCAGCGTGCCCGTGGCCCGCTGGTCGGAGAGCTTCACCACGGTCAGGAAACTGCAGTTGGCCTCGGCCATCATCTGCGTCTCGTATCTGTTGCCCCGCCGTTTCATCCGCATGGCGATGAAGGCCGTGTCGCGCAGCTCGGGAATGGTGATGTTGTTGCGGTAGCAGCGGATGGTGTCCTGGGTGATGACGTCCGACGGCAATTGTGCCATGGCCTGCCGCAACGCCTGGTTCACGTCGTCGTTGATCCGGTCCTCCGCGGTCTGGTAGCTGCAGACAGCGGATACCAGCGCACCGGTCAGGATAAACAGAAAAACGGCAATGGGGAGTATCTTCATCGATTTCATCGTTCGTAAGAATTAAGTGTCAATTCAGGTCTGGCGAAGGAGGCTCAAAAGCCCTTGCTTTGCAAAGATAGGGATTCTCGGGGAATCTTCCAAGAATTTTTTCTGCAGAATTGCACGATATTTTCTGGTGAGGTTGCAAAGCGCGGTGGCCGGCAGCTATTAGTATCGATCGAAAAGCGGCCGGCATGCAGGGAGCATACCGGCCGCTTGTCATGAGCTAACCCCGCGAGGGGCGATTATTTTCTGATGAGTTTCATCGTTCTGATGGTCTTGCCGTCCTTGGCCACACGCAGCACGTATACACCCGCAGCGGGAAGCGTAATCTGCATGGTCTGTCCGGCGCCCAGTGATGCCGAGCGGGATGCCGCGCCACGACCATCGCTAGCATAGACATCTACGGCGTAGTTGCCTGCGGAGGCAAACTCCACGATGACATCACGGCCGACGGTGTAAGCCTTCACGTCGACTGCACTGGCGAGCGCGTCGATACCGCTGGGAGCCTCGATGGTGATGAACGAGAAGGTCTTCTGGTCGGAACCGAGAGAGTTGGCCAACGTGAGCGTCACCTCTCTCACGCCTTCGCGGTCGTAGGTGAGCGTGGCCTCGCCTGCCTCGCCGTTACCGGTAGCGTCGGTGATGACGGCCTTCGGAGCACGCCATGTGGGCAACGTGGTCACCTTGAAGGCACGGCCGCTGATAAACGGACAGCCGGAGGTGTACTCGCACGGATCCCACTGGAACGTGCCCTGACCTTCGCCGCCGCCAGCCACATAAGAGTGGGCGCCGGCCTCCACACCAGGTTTGGAACCCGTAGAGGCGAAGGTGTAGGAACTGCCGGCCTGGTCCTCAAAGTCCCAGAAGGCCTCGAGATTCTGCGGCATATTGTCGTTGTTGATGTCGCCCATGGCGGTCTGCACCTCGTCGGCCGTGATGGCCTTGTCCCAGATCTGCAGGTTGTCGAGCGTACCATTGACGCCGTTGCGGCCAAAAGCGGCTCCGCCCACGGCAATCACCTGTCCGTCGGTGATGTTGTAGACGTTGGGCTGATAACCGGGATCGGAGGTGCGCCAGTCTGTGCTCTGCGCGCGGTTCCAGCGACATATCCGCTGCTCCACGCCGTTCATGTAGAAAGCAGCCTTGAATCCGCCATTCTCGTCGTAGTCGAAGGTGAGGGCGAAGTGGGTCCAGGTGCCCACGGGAATCTTGGTCTCGTCGTACTTATAGCGCAGCTCGTTGTTGCTGGTGGCATCTGTACCACGGAAAGTGAACGTGGGCACAGTGCCAGCGGGGTTGATGGTGGTCCATATCCATCCCCAGTCGGTCTTGGGCCACTTGTCGGTCTTGTCGACCACGCTGACAAACTGCGTCTCGCCGTCGGCAAGCTCGTTGATCTTGAGCCAGAAGGCAATGGAGAAGCTCTTCTTGCCCACGAGGTCGAGGTCGGCACACTTGGCGCCAAAGCGCTGCTCCTTCAGGTCGATGCCCTGTGAGCCGGTACCGTCGGCATAGCGGCCCGTGTAGCGCATCGTCACCTTGTCGCCCGGCTTGATGGTGATGTCGTTCTCCTCACCGTTGGCCGTGAGAGTATAAATCTCGGGCAGGGCACCGATGGCAGTGCTGGTGATCTGTACGTAGTTGCCGTAGACGGTGGTGTCGTTGACAACGCTGCCATCATCAGCATGGCGCACACCCGTGAGCGTGAGATTATAGCTGCCAACGTCGGCAAGGTCTTCGTCGACGGTCACGGTGCGGCCCGTAGCGGAGAAGACGGTCTCATTCTTATTGTTGGTGAGCGTCCATGTGCCTTCCTCGTGCTGCGGATCGGCATAGCCCATGGTGAAGCTCTCCTTCGGCTTGATGGTGGTCTTGTTGATCTGGATGTCGTCAGAGTAGACGTAGGTGGCAGGATCCATATATTCGCTCCAGGCAATCTCCGACTGCGACTTGTGGTCGAGGCTCACGGCAGCCACGCCGAGGCGCACCCGTGCGTTGGTCTCGGTCACGGGAATGGAGAACATCAGTCCGGCCCAGGATGTCGTGGCGCCCATGAACACGGGCTCGCCGCCTTCCTGCTGGGCATAGAGCTTAAAGTAGGAGGCGTTGACGTCGATGTTGTAGCAGGGCTCGCCTGCGGCCTTGTCGTTGGCCATATTGAAGATCACCTTGCCGTCCATACCGCTCTTGCTGTTGTAGAGCATGGTGGCCGAAGTGACTTCGGGTGCCTGAGGCTTAGCGGCTGTTCCGCGGGTAATGGACAGTTCGCCGAGCAGCAGGTTCAGATTCGAGGCGTCGGTGACGTGGAGGGCTATCAGCGCGAGCTCCTTGCCGCTGAGCTCTGTGCCCACGGTGAAGGTCTTCTCAATCCATTCCTCGTCGTCGGCGGCTGTGGTCTTGTCGAGCACCTTGAGCGCAACAGGATTAGTCTCCTCGCCCACAGCTGAAAGCAACAGGCTGATGTCGGCCGAACCGGCGGCGAGCTTGTAGCGGAAGGTCACCTTGTCGCCGTTCTGCAGGGTGTACTGCGTCTTGAAGAGGTGCAGGTATTCGTCGGCTGTGGTGCCGCTGATGCGTACGGAAGATCCGCCGAACCACGCGTCGTCCCAAGTGAAGTTGGCATCGAGACCCGTTGCGGGCACGTCGGCTGCGGTGTTGCCAAGCAGTTTGTCGGCAAACCACCAGCGCCATGTGGGCAGATAGTCCTGCATGCCGATGTTATACCAGGGGTTCGGGTTCTGGCGCTTTCCTTCCAGATTGAAGTAGTTGCCGTTGCCAAGGTTGAAATAAGTGATAAACGGTTCCTCACTGAGATTCCACGACAGGGCGCTGCGGGCGGTCATGAAAGTTGACATGCCGTGCCAAGTGTTGTTGTCGGCCGAGTTGTTGTGACCATCTACAATCTCCGGACAGTTGGCGGGATTGCGGGTACCGCCGGTGAAATAACGTTCGATGCGCTGCAGATAGGTGGCCTGCTTAACGCCGGGCTCAGAACCTTTCTCGCCGCGTCCTTCCCAAAACATGTTGTTGGTGTGGGCTCCCCACAGACCGATGGAGAGTCGGTAGTTGGGCAGCATGCTCCACGACTTTCCGGAGGGCTCGCCGCCCTGCATGTTGATGCCGCAATAGAGGTCGAGCGGGTCGCGGCCAAGCTCCACGGCGTTGGCCACAGAGTTCTTCATCCGTGCAGTGACATTCCAGTTGTAGTTCATGAAGAGCGAAGTGCGGATGTTGGCTGAGTCGCCGAAGTTCTCTTGGTTGTGCGATCCAAGTCCCCAGTCGAACGTAATCTGGCCCTGGTCGTTTGTTCCGTCGTACCAGAAGTTGGTGAAGAGCGGGTCGTCCTCGCGCATCTTCTTGACAAGGTTGCCGTGGAAGGCCTGAATCTTCTCCACGACTCCTGAATAATCATAGAACTCAGAGTTGTAGCCGAGTCCGTCAATGCCATAATAGCGCAGGAAGTGGGCGTCGTTGTCGACATCCGATTCAGCGAGTCCATTCAGCATGTCATAGTAGCTGTCGCTGAGGTAGCCGTAAGGAATTCCGGCAACACCCGAGGCACCGACGCCATTTTTGTGGGCAACGTCGAGGAAGGCTGCGGGAATGCGCCCCAGCGCAGCAGACCAGTTTCCCCAATGGGTGACGTACGACCACATGGAGAAGACCTCCGAATCAAAGACGCCGTTAGGCAGTGCATTGTAGGCAGGGTCGCCAAAGGGCAGCCAGGCCACGAGGTTCTTGTCGTTCTCGGTCGTGAGGTTGGTGCGCACCTGCGTAGCCGCATTGCGGAAACGCTGGTGAGGCTTCACGCGCGAGATGTAGAAGTTGTCGTCGTCGCTGACCTTTCCTCCGGGAGTCCAGTTGTTGAGCAGTGTGTGAAACTGCTCGCTGCTGGTGTTGGCGCCAGGCACCACATAACCATCTCGCAGCTGCTGGGCATGAAGCCCGGAACCGGCAAGCATAATTCCGGCAGTGAGCAATAAGGTTTTCTTCATTGTTTAAATCTAATTGTTTTTAGTTACTATTGTTTTTATTGTTAGTTCAGCAAATAATCTGCTATACATCTTGAGATAAGCGGTATTGTTGAATAATACCAGCCGAATGTTCAAACAGAATAAACAAAGCAATACCGCGAATATCAGCAGACAAAGATAATCAAAAAATACGGTATAGCCGCTGATTTCCGCAACAATTTGCCGCCTTTGCTGCAAATTATAGCTCCCATAGCTCCTATAGCCTCTATAGCAACTATAGCTCCTATAGCCCCTATAGCTCCTATAGCTATAAAAAGAAAAAGGGTCTCTGCAACTTCTGTTGCAAAGACCCTTGTCTTAAAAGAAGGCGGCTACCTACTCTCCCACATTGCATTGCAGTACCATCGGCGTAAGCGGGCTTAACTTCTCTGTTCGGAATGGGAAGAGGTGGAACC
>ONYS01000049.1 GCA_900322095.1 uncultured Prevotella sp. | reverse complement strand
ATTCTGCCTCGCCCGGATGCTTGCGTTCAAGCTCTTGAAGAATTTTTTCAACTTCCATAGTAGTAAATATTTAAATTTAAAGTAAACGATCTGGTTGGAGTGGTTTTAAGTTCTAACGGTTCGCATTATGTCATTTAGACGACGCAAATATAGATGTTTATTTCTACACCACCAAGTAATTTCTGTTAAAAAATACTTAATTAATTTCTTTTTGAGAAGTTTCTTTCTCGGGCAGCAATACTATTCCCTCCTGCTTCTTGCCGTCCATCAACGACTTCAGAGGCCTGGGGAATCTGACATGCCTGACATGAGCTGTTTCCTCAACCGCCGGCATCCCGTCGAGCAAGTCTTTGCGAAGCACTCCTCCATCGCCCGAACCAAGACCTATGGTGAAGTATCCCACGCCGAAACTGGTGAGATTCTGGAAGAAATGGGTGCCCTGACTCGGGTCGACATGATAGTGCGGAAGGGTGACTTCCACGATGATACTGGCGGCCGAGATGTTGGGCCACTTCACGGGAATGCCCAGCCAGGGATCGCTCGAGCCCCAACGGCCGGGACCAATGAGGATGTAGCTTTGCTGATGCTCGAGGAACTTGCGGTTGATGGCGTCGATCTCGCCCACGATCTGCGGATTCTCAGCCGCGTCGTAGCTGTCGGTCATCTTCACGTAGACCACATCCCGCACGTCTTCCGAGATGCCGTGGCCCAGCGAGTTGTGGGAGCGCAGCAGGCATTTGTCGTCGCTGATCTTGGTGATGTCCTCATCGAGCATCTGCTTCGAATCGACGATGGGCCTTATCTGCAACAGGCAGAACTCACCCGAGCGGTTAGGATTGATGTTGCACGCGAACTCAATCTCCACGGGCCGCCGCATGGCATCGGCACCGTTCTTCATGGCCATCTGCATGAGCTGGGGCAGGGGGAAGACGCCTTGCTGCAGCACGCCCTTGAAGGTGACCAGCTTGCGCCCGCCGGGATAGAGGCCGTTGCGGATGATGTTGTCGTTGGGGTCGTAGGTCGAGGCGATGAAGTTGAGCGTATGGTCCTTCTCAGCCTCCTTGATGCCCAGCCGGAGAATATTGAAGCCGTCGTCGACCTGGAACTTGTTGGACACCTGATTGAGGTCGAGGGCATAGAACTGGTTCTGCGTGTCGCGCAGACAGGTGTGAAGTTCCGATGTCTGAAGCACGTGATTGGGATGATAGGGCGACACGCGCAGCGTCTGCCCGCCGTCGACGATATACTTGCCCAGTCCGAGGGCCAGCGCCGCAATTCCCTCCTCGGCCTTCTCGTTGCCGATGGGATAATAGTTGAGCGAGCGCAGCACACCGGAGATATTGGGATAGTAATGGTTGCCATGCGTGTTGCCCACCACCTCCTGCAGTATGACGGCCATCTTCTCCTGGTCGATGACGTTCTGCGTGGCGGTCATGTAGGCCTTGGAGTCGCGATAGTAGACCGAGGCATAGACGCTCTTGATGGCTGCGGCCAGCATCTTCACCATGGCATACTTGTCCTCGACAAACGGAATCATGTAGGTGGAATAGATGCCGGCAAAGGGCTGATAGTGGCTGTCCTCGAGCAGCGAGCTGGAACGGATGGCGATGGGACGCTTCACGGCCTGGAAGAAGGTGAAGAAGTCGTCGATGAACTCGTCGGGCAACTGCGCCTCGAGAAAGTGCTGCAGGATTTCCTCATCGGGAGCGTCGCTCAGCGCCAGGTCGTAGAGATTGTTGCTGTCCATGAACTCGTCGAAGATGTCGGTGCAGAGCACGAGCGTCTTGGGGATTCTGACCGTGACATTGTCAAACTGTGCCATCTCGGGATGCCGCTTGATGATGTTGTCGAGGAAGGCCAGGCCGCGTCCCTTTCCGCCCAGCGAGCCCTCGCCGATGCGGGCGAAGTGGCCGTACTGGTCGTACTTGTGGCGGTCGAACTCTGCCACCACACCGATATTCTTCATGTGGCGGTACTTCACGATGGCCTCGTAGATAATCTTGCGGTGGGCATCCACATCCTGCAGCTCGTTCCAGGTGATGTGCTTCAGGAAAGCCGCCACGGGGAAGATGGCCCGCGCCGACAGCCAGCGGCTCACATGGTTGCGCGAGATGTGGTAGAGCATGGAGTCGTTGGGAATCTTGAACACGTTGTCCTGCAGCTCCTTCAGCGAATGGATGCGCATGATGGGCTTCTTCGTCTTTGGGTCGCGGAAGATGAAATCGCCGAATCCCATGTGGTCCTCCAGGGCCTTGCGCAAGTCGATGTTGAAGGTTTTCGACTGCTTGTCGATGAAGAGGAAATGCTGGTCGTGGGCCTTCAGCCTGTTGGCCGACTCCGAGCTCTCCATGATGAGCGGCACGAACTGGTCTTCTTTCCTGATGGCCTGCAAGAGTTGGAAACCGGCATCCGGGGCCTTGTCGGTCGACACTCCCCCACCCTGCATGGCGGGCTGAGGCGACGAGGCGGTCATCGGGAAGCGGGCGTCGGAGATGACACCGAGCACATTCTCCCGGTATTCCTCATACACCTTCATGGCCTCCTCGTAGTTGCGGGCCAGCACCACCTTTGGCCGGCCGCGCATGCGGAGCGTGGCCTCGTGGCGGTTGAGCGCCTCAGTGGCGAAGTTCTGGCTCTGCTTCAGAATATAGTTATATAATATAGGTAGGATGCTGCTATAGAAACGTATGGAATCCTCAACGAGCAAAATCATCTGCACACCCTCCTTGACATCGTGGTCGAGATTCATCTTGTCCTCGATGAGCTTGATGATGGACATGATGAGGTTGGTGTTGCCCAACCAGCAGAACACGTAGTCGAAGCTGCTCATGTCCTCGTCCTTCATGCGCCGGGTGATGCCATGCGAGAAGGGGGTGAGCACCACGCAGGGTATCTTGGGGAAGCGCTGCTTGATGGCGCGGGCCACGGTGAAGGCATCGTTGTCGGCATTGCCGGGCATACAGATGACGAGGTCGATGTTGGTCGACTGCAGCACGTTCTCAGCCTCCTCGATGGTAGACACCTGGGTGAAGGTGGGCGGATAGCGCAGTCCGAGCTCGACATATTCGTTATAGATTTTCTCCTCAACGCGGCCATCGTCCTCGAGCATAAAGGCATCGTAGGGATTGGCGACAATGAGTACGTTGTATATGCGACGCCGCATCAGGTCGACGAACGTCACGTCCTTAAGATAAAAGTTGCCCCACTGATAGGGTAATTCCTGTTCCATGATTCAGATAGTAGTACTGTCGGCAAAGATAACGCAAAGCAACGAAAACACAAAGGAAAACCGAGACTTTTTTGACTTGCTGGGCAGAAATTATCAGACGGGAAAGCTACACTGTTCAACGCTCATTGATGATGCGTGACAAATGTCACGTTTCTTCGTGACAGATGTCGCGTTCGTGCGTGACAAATGTCACGTTGGTGCGTGACAACTGTCACCTTGTTTAGTGACAAATGTCACGTGACGACCGTCACGTTTCTTCGTGACGGCCATCACGCTCGTTCGTGATGTCCATCACGTTCATGCGTGACGACCATCACGTTGTTTCGTGACGGTCGTCACGAGAGATGGCTCAATAATAACCGAGGCAACATTGAAAAAAGCAAACCGCTTGTTTTGTTCTTTCCTCGATTTGCATTATCTTTGCAAACGGAACCAGAGGTGTAGTGACTCCTTTGGCTCCATCTTATTGGAAAAATTAGCGTTTGCTATTTATTCGTAACGCTCGAGAAACTTGGCGGTGGAAAGAGCAATACCAGAATAAAAAAGCGAACGTCTGCGCTATGCGTGGGCGTTTGGCTTGTCTGGTGTTGTAGGTTTCCGCCAAGTACCTTCGAGCGTGGACGAGTCCATTCGTCCACGTTCTGCGTCTATAGGTGCTTGTCGGAACCGCGTTGAAAGAATGAATGTGCATACGCATTAATACACTAAAAACTATTAATGCTATGGCAAAATCTTTGATTGAGGAGTTGCCCAAGATTGCAGCGGAAGGCCGACGTGAGGCCCAGCTGGTGTTGGAGCGACTAAACAACGGTACACAAATTGGGTTGCAGACCAACGAGCTCGTGCTGCCACGCAAGGATCGTTCAGGGCTGTTTCAAGGCATGTTGCCTTCGATTCCCAACAGTTTCAGCATGGCCGATGCAGGCGGAGAGCATTGGATGAATCGTCTTATTTATGGCGACAATCTCTTGGTACTTCAGGCTTTATTGGCGGGTGATCCTTCCACAGGTATGCCCTCACTACGAGGGAAGGTGAATCTTATCTACATTGACCCACCTTTCGACAGCAAGGCCGATTATCGCACGAAAATCAATCTGCCTGGTGCCGACCTACAGCAGAAGCCCACAGTTGTGGAGCAGTTCGCTTATGCTGACACATGGGAGGAAGGCACCATCTCCTATCTCAAAATGATCTATCCCCGTCTCGTACTCATGAAAGAACTACTGGCCGAGAACGGAAGTATCTATGTGCATATTGATTGGCATGTAGGCGCATATGTGAAAGTTTTGATGGATGATATCTTTGGGAAAGAGAATTTTGTAAATGAGATCATTTGGTGTTATACAGGTCCTACCAATCAAAAGAGAAACTTTCCTCGTAAGCATGATGATATTATGTTTTATAGAAAGTCTAACAATGTTTTATTTAATGCAGATGCAGTAAGAGTTCCTTTTAAGAAATCAAACAAATCAGGTGGTGTTACATCATTAGCAGGCAAGAAAGAAGATTGGGTATTAGAGGAGTTAGATGCAAAAGGCAAAATAATAGAAGATTGGTGGCCAGATATTGCAGACCTTGGGAAAGTTCATAATGAAGGAGTTGGCTATGCCACCCAAAAGCCAGAGGCCCTTCTTGAGCGCATCATCAAGGCAAGCAGCAACCCTGGCGACCTGGTCTGCGACTTCTTTGGCGGTAGTGGTACTACCGCTGCTGTTGCTGAACGACTGGGCCGACGCTGGATTACTTGCGACATTGGTAAGCCCGCATCTCTCGTGATGCGCAAGAGATTCATCGACCAGGAAGTGAACCCCTTCCTCTATCAGAGCATAGGCGACTATCAGAAAGAAGCATTCCGCAGCAACAAGAAGCTTCGTCGTGTGGGCGACCTCTGTTATGTAGTGCTCGGTCTCTATGGCGCTCTCCCTTTCAAACCCGAAGAGACCAATGAACGCAACTTTGGCTACATCAAAGGCACACGCACACTTGTGATGGTCGACTCGCCCAACCGCCTCACCACCGCTGCGACCATAAAGCGCGCCGTAGAGGCAAAGGCATCGCTCCTTGGTGGAGGATGGGAACGTGTAGTAGTGCTCGGTTGGAACTTTTCCTTCGACATTTCCCAAGCCATCGAGCAATATAAGGACAGCCACGTGGAAGTGCTCGTTATTCCCCCCGACCTTCTCGACAAGATGTCAAAGAAAGGCTTTGCAAAACTCGTTAAGGATAAAGCCGTCCGTTTTTCCTCCCTGCAATATCTCACAGTCAAGGACATCGATTCACAACCAAATGGCGACAAGGATGACATCACGGTAGAATTGGACAACTACGTATTGCTCTCGCCCGACAACATTCCACTCGATGATAAGGACAAGGAGAAACTGCAGCGTGTGATGGAAGACGACCCGTTGGCACTCATCGAATACTGGAGCATCGACCCTGACTACGATGGTGAAACCTTCCGCAGCCTGTGGCAGGACTATCGTGAGAACACCGATAACGACAGCGACCCGCTCCACTGCGTCTATAGCGTGCGGCTGCACGTACCCCACCACGAGAATCGCACGGTGTGCGTCAAGGCCGTAGACGTATTTGGATTTGAGAGTCAGGTCATCAAAAAGCTATAGGGAGGACGAGCAATGACAACAATAGATAAGAACAATGTCTCTTTGGAGGTTGCCAGTCGTCTCACTACGACTGTGAATGAGGCTTGGGCCTCCGGCGAAATGCTCAATAAGGTAACGCCCGTCACAGCTGAGTTGCTGACCTATTGGTTTGGCGACTACTGCGACCTGCGCCATGTCAATTTCCACGACGGACAGCGACAGGCCATACTCAACATCATCTACCTGCATGAAGTTGTGGGCGTAAAGACGGTGCTCGACACCTACAAAGCCACCGTTCCAGAGTTGCTACCGCTGACCGATAGCAGCATCTTTACACAAGACAAGTATCGAGTGCCAAAGTATGCCGTGAAGATGGCCACGGGCACCGGCAAGACGTGGGTGATGCATGCCCTGCTCATCTGGCAGATTCTCAATGCCCGTCACGAGGAAACACAAAGCGGACGCTTCACCAAGAACTTTCTCATCGTGGCGCCGGGCCTCATCGTCTACGACCGATTGAAAGATGCCTTCTGTGGACGAATCAAACGAGGCACCGACGTGCGCGACATACAGACCAACGACTTCTATTATAACCAGGAGCTCTTCCTGCCACCACAATATCGACAGGAAGTGTTCAGCTTCATACAGAACAATGTGGTGACCAAAGAGGACGGCATTGGACGAAAGGCAACTGGCGATGGGCTCATCGCTCTGACCAACTGGCACCTCTTTGAGAACCAAATCGACGATGAGACCGAAGTAGGCGCCGCCACAACTGAGCTCGAGTACGACAAGATTGTGAGCGACCTATTGCCTGTACGTCCTGGTGTGACGGCCGGCAACGCGCTCAGCACCCTAGACGGCAGGGCGCTCCGTGGCAACGAAATAGACTATCTCTCTTCGCTCACCGACCTGATGGTCATCAACGACGAGGCCCATCACATTCATGAGCTGAAGCGTAACGGACAGGTGGAAGAAGTGGAGTGGCAACGTGGCCTCAACGCCATCGCCGCCGGCAAGGGCAGCCGCTTCATTCAGGTGGACTTCTCAGCTACGCCATACGACACCGTGGGTTCTGGTAAGCGACTGGCTAAGCGATATTTTCCTCATATCATCGTAGACTTCGACCTGGCCACAGCCATCCGCAAGGGGCTGGTGAAGACACTCCTCATTGACCGCAGACAAGAGCTCACCGACCTTGCCAATCTCGACTTCCGCGCAGTGCGCGATGAACGGGGCAAAGTAGTCGGGCTGAGTCAGGGACAACGGCTCATGCTGAGGGCCGGACTGACCAAGCTGCGCAAACTGGAGAAGGACTTTCTCGAAGTGGATAAGAAGAAAAACCCAAAGATGCTCGTGATGTGCGAGGACACCACGGTTTCGCCCTTCGTCATCGACTTCTTAAAAGATGAAAGGCTGAACGATGAAGACATCGTGAAGATAGACAGTTCCACCAAGGGAGAAATAAAGGAGGAAGACTGGAAACGCATCAAGACGCAACTCTTCGACATCGACAACTATCCACAGCCGAAAGTCATCGTCTCTGTGCTGATGCTTCGCGAGGGCTTTGATGTCAACAACATCTGCGTCATCGTTCCACTGCGTTCCAGCCAGGCTCCCATACTGCTTGAGCAGACCATTGGCCGTGGACTTCGGCTCATGTGGCGTGAACCCGAATACAAGGACCAAAAAGTGCTGGACCGCAAGCGCGTGCTTGTGCTGAAAAAGAATCCGCAGACCTACATCGATATGCTCTCTATCATTGAGCATCCCGCCTTCTTGCAATTCTATGATGACCTCTTCGCCGGTGGCCTAGCCTCCATCGACAACAACGATGTGGAGACGATGAGCACCGTGGGCGACCTCATCAGCGTTGGGCTCAAGGAGCAATATGCCGATTACGACCTACTGTGGCCCACCATCATCCATCGGGCCGACGAAGAGCTACCACCACTCGACATCGACATAAAGACGATGGAGCCCTTCTCACTCTTCTCGCTGGCACAGCTGAGACAGGCACTGGTTTCCGACGGTGAGAACTTCTTCTCTCAAGAGGCGACCACAAAGACTGCGTTTGGCATCTATAAGGTTACAGCCGACCTTTTCACTGCCAGCAGCTATAATGAATATCTGCAGAAGATGCTCCACATCGTCATGCGGCGCTATGGACAAGACCGTCGCAAGAAGGTGATGCCCAACTTCCAGATAGACGAGTCGGCCGTGGTGGGTGCCATGGACCTCTACATCCGCACACGCCTTTTCGGCGGGCCGTTCAACCCCTTCCAAGACAACAATTGGAAGATTCTGCTCGCTAAAAACGGAATTGTCACCGAACATATCGTCAAACAGTTGGCCACAGCCATCTTCCACTGGCAGGAAAACATGCTTCAGGTTGATGCCGAGGTAACCCACACAGCTTTCTCTTCTGTGAAGACCTTGCACATGAGAGAGTCGTGTTCCTTACCATTACAAAAAACCATCTATGAGCGGTTGCCCTTCCCCTCACACGGAGGCGGACTTGAGAAGGCCTTTATGGAGTTTCTCGACAATGATGCAACCGTTGAACGGTTTATCAAGATCAACGAGACACAGCACAGCTTCGCCTCAATCTTCTATCTTCGCGCAGACGGAATGATGGCAACTTATCATCCCGATTTTCTCGTGGCGACAGCACAGAAGATTTATCTCATCGAAACCAAAGGTCAGGATAAGTTCGATGAAAAGAATGTGAGAGCCAAGCAACTGGCGACACTCAACTGGGTGAAAGAAATCAACGCCTTGCAGCCTGCCGAGCGCATGTCACGTGAGTGGGAATACGTGCTGTTGGGTGAGAACACTTTCTATTCCCTTTCTGTCAATGGCGCCACCATAACCGACATCTGTGAGTGTTGCAAGGTGTCGAGAGCGGCTGTCACCGGCAATCTGTTTGGGTAACCAAGGAGATGAGTAATCATATCAACAGACATTGGAGATTTACCATCGGATGTTCTGAGCTATCCGATGTTGATAGCATAAACTAATCGAGGGGATTCGTCGAAATGGTTTCGGCGAATCCCCTCGTTATGATTAGGCAACCCAATTCTCGGGTAGAGATTACAGTCCGCGGTATCTCAGCAGCACGGTGGCGTCGGGCTGCTTCAGACCGGTGAAGTCGGAAAAACGCTCCATGAGGTCCTGGGTGTTGCCGCGGCTCAAGACCTTCGTGCGGAAGTCCTGTCCCACCTCCGGCTTCAGCGGACCCCGCTTGGCAAAGCAGTCGGCGATATTGCTGGCCAGCACCTCACTCCACAGATAACTGTAGTAGCCGGCAGCATAGCCGCCACCCCACACATGGTTGAAGTAAGAGGTTGAGTAGCGCGGAGGAATCTGCGTGTCGAGCAATCCTACCTCCTTGAGCGCCTTGGTCTCGAAGTTCTGAGCCTCATCGGCTGAAGGAACGTCTTTGGCAGACAGGTTGTGCCAGGCCAGGTCGAGACAGGTGGCAGCCAAGTTTTCGCCGAGCGCATAGGCCGACTGGAAGTTGATGCTCTCCAGCATGCGCTTGCGCAGTTCCTCGGGCATGGGCTGATGGGTCTGCCAGTGGCGGGCATAATGCTCAAACACCTCGGGAATGGAGGCAAAACTCTCGTTGAACTGTGAGGGCATCTCCACGAAGTCGCGAGGCACAGCGGTGCCGCTCAGCGTGTTGTAACGGCAGGCGGAAAGCATGCCGTGGAGGGCGTGACCAAACTCATGAAACATCGTGGTCACCTCATCCCAGGTGAGCAACGTGGGCTGGCCGTCGGGAGCCTTGGCAAAGTTGCAGACGTTGTAGATGATGGGCAGCGTACCGCGGTCGTAGCTCTGCTTTTGGAATCCACTCATCCAAGCTCCGCCACGCTTTGTCGGACGGCGGAAGTAGTCGGTATAGAAAAGGGCAAGCTGCTTGCCGTCTTTGTCGAACACGTCAAACACCTTCATGTCGCTCTGATAGGTGGGCAGGTCGGTGCGCTGACGGAAGCTGAGACCATATACGCGATGGGCAGCATAGAAGACGCCATTCTCCAGCACGCTATCCAGATTGAAGTAAGCCTTCACCTGGTCGTCGGAGAAATTGTAGCGCTGGCTCTTCATCTTGGCCGAATAGTAGAAGCGGTCGTAGGGCTGCAACTGGAAATCACTGCCCTCTGTCTGACGGGCAAAGTTCTCTATCTCCTGAGTCTCGGCGTCGGCCTTGGGCTTGTAGGCGGCAATGAGATTGTTGAGGAAGCTGTAGACGTTGGCGGTATTCTTCGCCATCGTGTTGTCGAGCGAGTAGTCGGCATAGGTCTTGAAGCCCAGCAGTTCAGCCTTCTCGGCTCTCAGCTTGGCGGTCTCGGCAACGATGTCGAAGGTGGAGGCGCCCATCGATCCGTCGGCACGGTGGCGCGAAGCCTGCCATACGCGCTCGCGCAGCTTGCGGTTGGAGAGGCTGGCCAGGATGGGCTGCTGCGTGGTGTTGGTGATCACGATGCAATAGGGCGCCTTTCCGCCGCGCCGCTCTGCATCGTTCTTGCATTGTGCCAGGTCGGCCTCGCTGAGTCCGGCCAGTTCGTCCTTGCTGTCCACCCAGACGGCGGCATCATTGGCGGCCTTGGGCAGGATGCTGCCAAACTGCTGCTGCAGGTCGGCCAGGCGCTTGTTGATCTGCTCCATGCGGGCCTTCTTCTCGGGCGTGAGCAAAGAGCCAGAACGGACAAACTGCTTATAGATCTCGTCGAGCAGTTTCCGGTCCTCGCCCTGCAGGCTGTTGCGCTCGTGGTCGTAGACATACTTCACGCGCTCAAAGAGTTGCTGATTGAACGAGATCTCGTTTTCCAAGTCGGTGAGCAGGGGGATAACCTGCTTCTCGGCCTCCTCTATCTCGGGAGTTCCGTCGGCCTCGGTGACGCAGAAGAAGACGTTCGACACGCGGTCGAGCAGTCGTCCGCTATGCTCATAGGCGAGGATGGTGTTGGCGAAGGTGGGCTTCGCCTTGTTGTTCACAATGTCGGCTATTTCCTTGCGCTGCTGCCGTATGCCTTCCTGAATGGCGGGGAGGTAGTGTTCGCTTCGGATCTTGCTGAAGTCGGGCGCACCGAAGGGCAGCGTACTGGGGATTAACAATGGGTTCTGATTCATCGTGGTTGTGACTTTTGCTTTGTCAGAGGTCGCGGCAAATGCCGTTGTGGCGCAGGCCAGCAAGAGCATGGCCAGGCCTCTCTTGATCATTGAGGGTCGTTTCATAGAAATAGGTTTTAGTTGGTTCAGACGGTTTCGGTGGTGCTGTCGAGTTCCTTTCGGCGCTTCTCCGGCCGGGGACAGTCGGCTGCAATATGGCCGATGGGCACAATGGCCACGGCCTCATAGCCTTCGCGCGGGAACAGTCGGGCCACGGCCTCGGTGTCGTAATTGCACACCCAGCACGTACCGAGTCCGCGGTCGGCTGCGGCCAGGCAGAGATGCTCTACGGCAATGCCAAGGTCTACGTCGCCATGATTCTTTTTGTCGTCGGGACGTACCCAAGCCTCATCGACCGACTTCATACAGAGCACATATAAGGGCGCCGTGGCAAACCATTCGCGCGAATAGCAACGGCGGATCTTTTCCTTGCCTTCTTCAGAACTGATGATGATGAAACGCCACGGCTGCCGGTTGCAAGCCGAGGGGGCGAGTCGTGCGCATTCCAGGATGTAGTCGAGGTCAGCGGGGCTGACTGGCTCGGCCGTGAACTTGCGCGCAGAAAAACGAGTGAGTGATAATTCCTTGAATGTCATGTTGATATTTTTTTACGCAGACAAAGATACACTTTTCTTTCAAAAAAACAAGACTCTGCTGCCACCAATTTTAAGAATAAACCAGCTTTTTCACTTTTATCTTCAATCACAATGTAGGAAGATGAGCATTGGAAGACAAACTTTTGCTAACTTTGCAACAGAAAATCAAAAACAAGAACAAGATGACCGACACGATAATGCCTTTCGCACGTCCGCTCTACGTGATGCTCAAACCCGTTGGAGCCTCCTGCAATCTCCGCTGCAAATACTGCTATTATCTGGAGAAGCAGAACCTCTATGACTTCACAGGCAAGCGAACGATGAGCGACGAACTCCTGGAGAAGTTCACACGCGAGTATATCCAGGCGCAGACCATGCAACAGGTGCTCTTCACCTGGCATGGCGGTGAGCCGATGATGCGACCGCTCTCCTTTTATAAGAAGGCGGTGCAGCTACAGAAACGGTATGCCGGCGGACGCTACATCGCCAACTCGCTTCAGACCAACGGCACGATGCTCACCGACGAGTGGTGCGAGTTTCTGAAGGAGAACGACTGGCTCGTGGGCGTCTCCATCGACGGTCCGCAAGAGTTTCACGACGAATACCGCCGCACAGCATCCAACCGTCCGTCGTGGACGAAGGTGGTGCAGGGCATCAAACTGCTGCAGAAGCACGGTGTGCGCTGGAATGCCATGGCCGTGGTCAACGACTTCAATGCCGACTATCCTCTCGACTTCTATCACTTCTTCCGCGACAACGGATGCGAGTATCTGCAACTTTCGCCCATCGTGGAGCGCATCGTCAACCATGCCGACGGCCGCCACCTGGCCGACCTCAACGACGCTGAGGATGCTCCGCTGGCCGACTTCTCCGTCACGCCTGAACAGTGGGGCAACTTTCTCTGCACGATTTTCGACGAATGGGTGCGCCACGACGTGGGCCGTTTCTATGTGGAGACCTTCGACTGCATGCTGGCCAATTGGGCGGGCGTGGATCCGGGCATCTGCATCTATGGCCAGGAATGCGGCCATGCCGGTGTGATGGAGTTCAACGGCGATATCTACAGCTGCGACCACTTCGTCTTTCCTGAATACCGTCTGGGCAACATCCGACAGCAGACGCTCGTGGAGATGCTCTACGGCGAGAAGCAGAAGAAGTTCAGTGAGCTAAAGCACAAGTCGTTGCCTCGACAGTGCCGCGAGTGTAAGTTTGAGTTTGCCTGCCACGGCGAATGTCCGAAGAACCGTTTCTGCCGCGACCGCTATGGCAATCCGGGCCTCAACTATCTCTGCGCCGGCTATCACCGCTTCCTGCAGCATATAGAACCCTACATGAACTACATGAAGCATCAGCTCGACCTGGAGCAGCCTCCCGCCAACATCATGGAGGCACTCCGCAGGGGTGAGGTGCCGGGCGTGGGGAAATAAAAAAATGTTTTGGGGGCTATTTCGCTACCTTCCAGTCGTCGATGCAGCGGTGCTGACGCGAGAAGTTGACACCGACCTTGATGAGTTGGCGACGGTCGGTGGAAAAAGGCCGCGCATAGCCCTTGTCCTCAATCTGCTGCAGGGCAGTGTCGGCATTCTTGTCGTATTTGAACTCGAAGATATAGATATAGTCTTTTGTCTTGGCAATCATGTCTATGCGACCATCGGAGATGGTGCGCTCAACATCCACATAGAACCCGAGAAGCTTGGTGACCACATAGAAGGCATTCTGGAAATACAGCTCAGCATCGCCAACAATCTTATAGTCACTGTCGGCAAAGAGCACCTGCATGCGCTTCATGAAAGCCTCAGGTTGACCCTGCCGCAACGCCAAAACGAAGTTGCGGATGTACATTGGGCCACTCTCATTGCCCGTGTTCATATAGTAGGGCATGAGATAGTTGGTAAATCCCTCCTCCACTTCTTCATTCGGAAAACCAAGGGTATAGACCTGGAACTCCTTGTCATAGTCCTTTATCGTCAGATAGCCGCTCTGGTAGAGAGCCGGGATAGGATTCTGAGTGGAAGCATCGATGGAATTGAGTATGTCGCTGGTTACCTGCTGGCGGGTGAGGTCGGGCAAGTAGAACTTGTCTTTCTGCAGAAGTTGTACGAGAAAAGTGGGGGTACCGGTTTCAAACCAGTAACTGCCAAACTCGCCCTTGGAGAATGTATTCAACAGACTGAAAGGATTGTAGACACCTACACTGCGCTGATGGAAGTGATAGCCGTCGTAGCGATTTCTCAGTTTGGCACAAGTCTCCTCAACGGTCAAGTCATTGTTGTCTGCGACATATTTTATCCCCTCCTCAAAATACTCGTGCATCTCGGCCTCCGTTATTCCGCAGATCGTCTGATAACGCGCATCCATAGAGATATCTGTGAGGTTGTTGAGATCAGAGAAAACACTCACCTTGCCAAATTTCGTCACACCGGTGAGGAAGGCGAAACGGATGTAACGGTCCTGTGACTTCAGCGCGCCATAGAAAGCCTTTAGGGTATTGCGGTAAGCCAATTGCAACTCGTCGTTGCCAATAGCCTGAAGCATGGGCTTATCGTATTCATCGACAAGAATCACCACCGGTTTGCCTTCTTTCTTGTATATTCGTTTTATGATGCCCTCGAAGCGCTGCGACAGCGTAACTTCATTGGGATTACGTCCATAGTGTTCCTCCCAATCCGAAAGAAACAAGCTAAGCCGCTGCTCCAGCACTTCCTTCTTATCATACTTGTCGGTATTGAGGTCAAGGTGAATCACTGGATATGCCGTCCATTCCTTCTCAAGTTTTTCAATTGCAAGTCCTTTAAACAACTCTCGCTTACCCTTAAAATATGCCGACATAGTGGAGACAAGCATTGATTTTCCAAACCTGCGCGGGCGGCTCAGAAAATAATAACTTCCTTCATGGGCAAGCTTATAAACCATAGATGTCTTGTCAACATAGGCATAGCCATCCTTGCGTATCTTCTCAAAGTCTTGTATTCCTATTGGATATTTCATTGCTTGATCGTTTAATGGAACGACTTACCTTGCAAAGCTACACAAAATTATTTGATATGCCAAGGCTTTAGTTACTAAAATCCATCTGCCTCGAGGCATTTGTTCCATTCTATTTTCTGTGGCAATGGGAATAAGAAATCATAACGACGGCGCTCCTACCATGCTGAGATGATAGGAGCGCCGAAAACAGACGCAGACTGATTAGGGTCTGAGCACCTTGTCTGTAGAGATGCTGTTGTCATCGAACACCTGTCGGCGGATGAGCAGTCCATGAGCATCGGGGCCAACCTGCCGACCGCTGAGGTCGAAGTAAGAAGAACTCACTACGCGCCTGTCGCCGCGGGGAGTCTGGATGGCGTCGACATCCTTGAGATTGATGGTGGCGATGTCCGACTTCATTGTCGTACCGTTGTATTTGTACACCACCTGCACGCCAATCGTAGACCAGTCGGAGTAGTAGTACACGGTGCGGACAAGTCCTTTCGAGACGAAGTCGTAGCCATCGGAGAAGGAAGCGGGAACGTCGGTCATCGGCTCACTGAGATTGTGGTAGAGTGGCGGAGCGAAAGTGTAGAGTTCGCCATCGAAGAACATGTTGTAGTAGAGGCTGTCCTGCACCAGATAATCACCATCGGTGGTAAACTCGGGCAGCACAAACTTTATGCCGCCATAGCCGTACTCCTTTGTGTAGGCCATATAGTCGGAATATTCAGCCTGCACGGGTTTGCCGGGCTTTGGATCATAAGGCCGGAGCTGCGGACGACGGTAGCCATAGAGATAATAGAAGTCTCGCTTTCCCATGTTCAGCACAAGCACCGAGTCACTCGTGAACGAGGCGTCGCTGGCGTCGTAGCTGAAGCTCAGATGGTTGCCGAGATAAGTGTATTCCTGCGGACGTCCCGTATCATCAGTCTCAATCTCGCTCACGGCTCCAAAGGCATAGAGATGGTAGCCATGCTCCATGTCGGGCCCGAGATACTGCGGCATATCGATGCTCACGTCGGTGCCGTCGAGCTGACCCACGATGCAGTTGTTGCCCATCTCGCTGCAGAGCCCTTGCAGATAGAAGGTGTTATCCTTCAGTCCCACCGAACATCTAACGCCCGAACGGGTGCCGTAGCTGTTGTCGTAGCTCAGGACGTAAGGCTTGAAGTCCACTTCTTCGGGCGTAGCAGTGGCAACGTCGTCCTGCGGGCGGATAATGAGGTCGTAGTCGCCGTAGCCCGTCCACGCTCCGGTCTGCGTAGTGAGTCCCATGATGCCGGGAGAAACCTGGCGCAGCTGGTCGCCGTCGACGACAAACTTGACGCTCTTCTCGATGCTGTCGGGAATGAAATTGGTCTGATTGTCGTTGAGCCTCATGTTGTAGACATAGTAGACTTGCCGTTCGCCCTGCTCCTCAGAGACCATGAGGCACTGAGGAGTTTCGAAGTAGATGGTGTCGCCACGGAGCGTACCCTTTATCCAGGTGTCGGTGCGGATCTTCGAGATGGGATTCTTGATGTAGTAGTTGCCGGTGTCGTCTTTCACGTAAGCGCCGATGGTACCGTCCATGGTCGTCTCCATGGCCATGCCGAAGGGAGTCTGATAGAAGGCTGACGACGAGTTGTAGGTATTGTCGGTCAGCGTGCCTTCCGGAGTTGTACTGATAATCTCAGGATCGCCCGGCTCTTGCTTGGCGGACACGAAGGCGTTCAGCGGAGCCGCGGGCCGGAGACCTGACGGATGAGCCTGCGCAGGCTCGACCGTTGCGACGGGGTCCTGCAACAGACGCGACTGTGCCTGCGCGCTGCCCACGGCCATTGTGGCGAGTAGCAGGAGAGTTATTGATTTCATAATCTAATGCTGATAAGAGGTTGAAAGTCGGTACGTCACTTGAGGACTTTTACGGTGTGGCGCTCGCCGTTGTCGTATACCGTTGTCTGCATCACGATTCCATGATAGGAAGCGTCGACGCGGCGGCCCAAGATGTCGGTGCTGAAAGTCTTCGCCACCTTCTGGCTGTTTCCGCTGACCTGATTGATACCGTTGACCACCGATCCGTCGCTGTAGACGATGGACGAACGATAAATATCTTCGCCGTCCTTATAGATGGACTGCACGCCCACGCGGGTATAATCCTCGACATAGAAGAAGAGGTCGTGCTTCTCGCCGATAACAAAGAAATCGAGATTGTCGCTGTAGCTGTAAGGCACATCGGTCATGTCGTCAGTCACTTTGCTGTACCAGTCGTTGGTGAAGGTGTAGACATTGTCGTCGAAATAGATGTTGTAGTAGAGGTTCTCCGTCTCGAGCGCATTGCCGTCCGTGTCCTCGGCGGGGAGATTGAATGTAATCTCGCCATAGCCCTGAAGGGCATAATAGTCAGTGAATGACGAGATGGTCGGATCAACTGGAGTTTGCGCGAAAGCCGCGAGCTGGCATAGCACGGCAGAAATAAGTAGTAAAGTTTTCTTCATAAGATAAAAATTGTTAGTTTTAGGGTTTCAACGTTTACACGGCAAAGATAATGTTGTTTAGGTTTTATTGGGACAAGTGAAAAAGTCCGTGGATAATTTTATAGGAAAATACTTCATTTCCAGCTCAAGGCTATCGCCTGCAGTCGGCGGGTGGAGGAACTGGT
>ONYS01000111.1 GCA_900322095.1 uncultured Prevotella sp. | reverse complement strand
ATTTCGTTACTTAAAACGTTAAATATCAGAGCACTATATTAACAACTCAACGGGTGATTTCAGCCTCTGTTTTTCGGAACATCTAACTGGACACCCTAACTAATTGAACACATCTTTAGCCCTTAAAGATATTTAATGTAAACAGAAAACATAAAACAAAGACTAAACGAATGAAGATTACTACTTGCTTCTCTCTGCTATTGCTGGGCGCACTGCCGGCAATGGCACAAAACACCCCCCAATCGGCGCAAAGCCCCAGCCAGCCTCAGTCTGTGACAAAGTCGGATGGCATCATCTACAATCCACAAGGCACGCTCTATAATGGCCTCTACCGCCAATCGGTGGGCTTTTTCTTCGGCACGCCGAGAAATGCCGACGGCCTTGCGGGAGCCTACGTCGCTGATAACGACGGGGTGACTTATTACATACAGAACATCTTCTCGCAGTTCCAGACCGACACGTGGGTGAAGGCCACCCTGCAGGGCGATACGCTCTACATGCCGACTCCGCAGCTTGTCTATTCATATGATGATGGCGGAGAGACCAACAACATCTATCTGAGCAACATGAAGTACGACGAGGCACAGCAAACCTACGTTATCGACTCGGCTAATACCTTTGCGAAGTTTGTCTTCAGTGGTGATACGCTGAAGCAGGTCTCACCGCAGCTTCTCGGTATGACCGGCAACTCTGGCAGTTGGATGTACTATGGCGACTACGACCTGCGAATCTTCCGCAATCGTGACACGGTGGCCGTCGTGCCTGAGGACCTCAATGCCGAACGCTACTCGCTCACCTACAACGATGAGGATGGTGAACAACAGAGCCGACTGGTGAAGCTCGGCTTCGACGGCAACGACGTATGGCTCGGCGATTTCTCCGACAGATTTCCCGACAACTGGGTAAAAGGAGAATTGGGCAACAACCGCATCGTGTTTGAAAACGAACAGTTCTTCGGCTTCAAAGACAACCATCATGTCTACTTCACCACTGGCGAGCGCGAGGAAGCCACCGACCCGCAGACAGGCGAAACTGGCGAGATCTACGTGCTGTCTCCTCAGATACGTTTCGACCTCGATGGAGATGTCTATAAGTCCGACGGCGTGATGTTCACCAACTGGGGAAAGAAAGATGTCAACTTCCGCGAGTGCTATGAGCAACCACAGCTGACGAAGTTTGTTGAGACCCCCCAGACACCCGCCGATCCCATGCCCGTAGATTTCACCCCCTACGACACCGACGACCAGTACGGAACCTTCACTTTCACTCTCCCTGCACTCAGCACAACGGGTGAGGTGCTCAATCCTGACCGCCTCTACTATAACATCTACGTCGACGAGCGCCTCCTCACCTTTAAGGCCTCACGCTATGGCCTGGATCAGGACATGACCGACATTCCCTATTCTTTCGTTGATGGCCACACCTTCGTTGCCTCTTCATCCTACCCGCGCGGCCGCATCGTCTACTTCAAGGAGAGAGTGGGATCCTACTATTCCCACATCGGCGTGAAAGCCATCTACCGCGGCGCTGGTGAGAGCCACAGCTCCAATATCGTCTACAACGACGGCGATGTAGTCACAGGAATCACCAGTGTCAACGGCAGCGGCGAGGCTACGTCTGTGAGCTACTACGACCTGGCAGGACGCCGCGTAGAAGCTACATCGAAGGGCGTTTTGATCAAGGCTGAGACGATGACCGATGGAACAAAACGTTATTCCAAGGTGACCAATAAATAATAGAAGACATGAGGAAACTAATTATTTCAACACTTGCCCTCTCTGCTATACTCTGTATTCCCGCCGTTGCTCAGACCAGCGACGGGAATCCCGAGCCGCAGACCACCGACCCCATCGTCAAGAGGCCACAGGGCAGACTGATGAAAAACCAGGTGCGCAAGGCGATGAGCTTCTACAGCACCGGCTCAGGAGCCTACATCGACAGCGTTGACTACTACATTGGCGACTATGTGATGGGCGATGACGGCAGCGTCTATCTCAAGAATCCCTTCACCTTTTTCCCCACCCAAAGCTACCTGAAGCTTGACCGCCTTGAGGGCGACACCCTGGTGGCCCGGATGCCTCAGGCCATCTATCGCGAGGACGACACATACTATGTTTCGCGGCTCGTTCTGAAGAGCGGCAACCAAGGCATGACTTACGGCTACGAGCAGAATGCCGACGGATCGTTCAATACCGACATGAAGTTTCTCTTGCGTGGCGACACCCTCACCATGCTCGGCGGTGAAACCGCTGGCGACTATCCCGAAGTCATCCTCGGCTTGACCACGTTGCAGGGCAATTGGGCCGAGACAGGTGAGGCAGTCTTCACGGTGAGACCGCTTGATGTGCAGTCGGCACAGCTTCCACAGGGGGCCGTGCCTCAGCTATACCAGCTCACTTATACCGGCTTCTACGGTGAGGCTACAGATTTGGTGGAAGTCGCCTTTGCCAACGATAAAGTCTATCTGTCCAATCCTTTCTGCACCAGCGCCCTGCAGTGGGCAGAGGGCAACATTGCAGGCAACCGCGTCGCCTTCGGTCCACAATACTTCGGTCCCAATGAGGCCGAGGGCTACCACATGTTTCTTTGCCCCGGTGTGTATGATGAGACAGCAACAGACTTGTTTAATCTGTCCGACAGCCTGCGCTTCAACTACAACGCTGCAGCCAAGAGCCTTTCGGCCTCTTCGCCGCAAGCCCTTCTCATCAATGTTGGCAACGACAGAGTCTATACTGCCGGCGTCTACGTCGGTCCGTCACTGACTCCCTACACCGTCACAACCAGTCGTCCGGCTAATCCCGAGATTACAAACTTCGCACCCTACGGTGAGGAAGCAGAGAATGAGGGCAGCATGCAGTTTGAGCTTCCCTCGGTGGACATCAACGATCAGCCTCTCTTCAAGAACAACCTCTACTTTAGAGTATATACGGCCGCAGGAAAGACGTACACCTTCAATCCTGCCCAGTATGCAAGTCTGGAGGGCGAACTGACGGATGTGCCCTACGGAATGTCGGACAACACCGACTTCTTCATAGCCGACGACACCCATAAGTTCTATTTCCACGATGCAGTCGACAGTCTTGGTCTGCAGAGTGTCTATAAGGGCGAGCATGAGCTTTGCTCCGACATCGTCTGGACCACAGGCCGCACAACCTCAGCCATCACCCAGCCCGTCAGCCTCCACTCGACCGATGCCGACGTGCGCTTCTTCGATCTTCAGGGCCGCCGCATCTCAGGCAATCAGCGGGGCATCTGCATTCGTCAGCGCGTGCTTAGCGACGGACGGGTCATCAACGAGAAAATCATTCAATAAGCCAAAACAATGAAACTACTTTCCATAGCATTCGCCCTTGCCCTGACCACATTGTCGGCAACGGCGCAGACCAACGGGTCGTCTACCATCATCCGGGAGCAACCCGCGGGCATCCTGCACGACAACTATGCGCGCAGCAGTTATTATTTCTACACCAGTCAGTCCAGCACCACGGGTGTTTATTACGGCATCGACCTCTGGTCCACTTCGCGCTACGTGGAAGGCGACGACGGCTGCGTCTATCTCTACAATCCATTCTGCCAGCTCCCCACCCGATCATGGCTGAAACTCGACCCGGCTGGCGACGGTAAATTCGTGGCCCACCTTCCGCAAGCCATCCGTGAGGGCGTAGGCTACGACGAGAACGGAAACGAGGTCACCACCCTCTACTACGCCTTCCCCGTGAAGGAGTATGAGCGGGAAGACGGCACGCTCTTCTGCAAAGCCGACACACTGGCTGACGGCACGGTGAGGAGCGAGCTCAACTTCGTGCTGCGCAACGACTCGCTCATCATGACCGACGATGACTACATCGGCCTGATGACCGAGGAAATGAAATGGACGGGCTATGCCGACACCGACATCAAGGTGGGACGCGTGGACTACAAGCCCAACACGCTGCCCCAGACCGCTGCCTTGCAGGACTACACGATGGCCTACCAGACCCAGGCGGGCGGCAACGAGCAGAAGATTGTCAAGGTGGCTTTCGCCGACGACGGCAAGGTCTACCTGCTCAATCCCTACAACAACAGCAAGGCGGAAGTGATCGTCGGCTCCTACGATGGGGCCAAGACCGTCAGCTTCCCCACCAAGCAGTATCTCGGAGCCGACTGGGCCACCACCCACCACCTTTTCTTCATGGCCAGGGGCTATGAGCGCACAGGACAGCAAATCAACTACGGCGACTGGTACAAGTCGCTCCAAATGACGGTTGACGCCGACAGGAAGACCCTCACCGCGCAGCCCAACAGCGTGATGATCATCAATGCCGGCGACTCGCTGAAATACGCCTTGTCCTACTATTTCGACCCGACGCTCACGCTATATGAGGACCTGGCCCTCACTCCGCCCGCACCCGTCATCGACACCGAACAGTGTCAGGCCTACTCGGCCGAGGCGGGCTACGGCTTTGTCTCCTTCTTCCTCAGCCGCTACGACGCCTCGGACAACTACCTCAACACCGCGAAGTACTACTACCGTCTGTATGCCAACGACGAGGCTCACCCCTTCACCTTCACCTCAGACTCGTACACCAACGTCAGCCAGCCTATGACCGACGTGCCTGTCACGTTTGCCGACTACATCGACTTCTTCAACTACACGCTTCAGGGCAATGACAGGGAGTTGGAACGGTCGGTGAACATCTACGACGGCAGCGTGGCCCGCTGGGGCGTGCAGGCGGTGTATAAAGGCGGAGGCACTGAGAGCGTGTCGCCCATTTCCTGGTGGAATACTCCCACAAGCATCAGCAGCGTAAGCGGTCAGCCAAGGAAAGTTATCCGCACAGAATACTACGACCTTTCGGGCCGCCGTATCAGCCACTGCGAAAGTGGGCTCTACATCAAGGTGACTGTGTTCTCCGATGGAACACGTCAGGTTTCTAAACTCCAGGGCGAGTAGTTGAAGACAACAAGTCAGAATAGAACTTGAAACTCTCATTCAAAGATCAATAACATCCCTTTGTCCAAGGCCTACTCTTTTTAGGATAGGCCTTTTGTTTTACGCAAGAATATGATATCCTGGCGTACATGATAATCCCTGCGTTTTAGGGACTGTTCCCCGTATTATACAGACCCTTCAACAAAGAGCGACGAACCATGCTGACAGTTGTCAGCAGAACTGCCCACAGCTGTCAGCAGATCTGCCCACAGCTGTCAGCAGAACTGTCGACAGCTGTCAGCAATCATCAATCACCGATATTCGCAGTGCAGATCATGCAGTCTGAGAGTGGCGGCACGGCTTGCTGCCACTACGAGTTATCCCTGCATAACTCCCTGCTTGCTACGAATGGCATGCTGCCAGCCACGTAAACTTCCATCCTCCACTCCAACGAAAATATCCTGTGTGCTGATTTCACCTACACTCAAATGGACATCAAAAGGACAGTAAAACCTCGTTGACCGGAAAAAATCATAAGAATCAGTATAGGATTATCAAAAATAATTGTATCTTTGCCACGTATTACTATACTTGATACCTCAAGATGGTCACGACCGGCCTGAGTCAACACATTTGGATACAGAGGGATTACAATCCCAATAAAGCCAAAAACCACAGTCTGCAAAATCAAATTCAAAATACTATCTCTATATGAAAAAGGAAATCATCTTCTCTCTGATGCTGAGCGCAATGGCCGCATCACCATCCTATGCTCAGGATGCAACAGTCACCATCCACGCCAATGAAGGCACGCAGAAAATCTACAAAGAAATTTACGGACAGTTTGCCGAACACCTCGGCACCTGCATCTACGGTGGCCTTTGGGTCGGCCCGGACTCGAAAATCCCCAACACTAACGGCTATCGTAACGACGTGTTCCGGGCTTTGAAGGAGCTGCATGTGCCCGTTCTGCGCTGGCCCGGCGGCTGTTTTGCCGATGAATACCATTGGACCGACGGTATCGGTCCGCGCGACAAACGCCCCAAAATGCAGAACAACAACTGGGGCGGCACTATCGAGGACAACTCTTTCGGCACCAACGAGTTTCTCAACCTGTGCGAGATGCTCGGCTGCGAGCCCTATATCAGCGGCAACGTTGGTTCGGGAACCGTTGAGGAACTGGCCAAATGGGTGGAATACATGACTTCGGAAGGCGACACGCCCATGGCCAAGCTGCGTAGGCAAAACGGCCGCGACCACGCCTGGCACGTGAAATTCCTTGGCGTGGGCAACGAGAGCTGGGGATGCGGTGGCAACATGCGACCGGAATACTACAGCGACCTCTTCCGCAGATACTCGGTCTATTGCCGCAACTACGACGGCAACGTGCTCTACAAGATAGCCTCGGGCGCAAGCGACTACGACTACAACTGGACCAAGACGCTCATGCAGAACGTGGGATCGCGCATGGATGGAATCTCCCTGCACTACTACACCGTTGCGGGCTGGACCGGAAGCAAGGGCTCTGCCACAAAGTTCAACAACGACGACTATTACTGGACGATGGGTAAATGTCTTGAAATCGAAGATGTCATCAAGAAGCACTGCGCCATCATGGACCAATACGACCCGAAGAAAAACATTGGTCTGCTCGTTGACGAATGGGGTACATGGTGGGATGAGGAACCCGGCACCGTGAAGGGTCATCTCTATCAGCAGAACTCCATGCGCGACGCTATGGTGGCCGCACTTACGCTCAACGTCTTCCACCGCCACACCGACCGCATCCGGATGGCAAACATCGCGCAGGTGGTCAATGTGCTGCAGAGCATGATCCTCACCGACACCATCGGTCAGGGGCACATGGTGCTCACGCCGACCTATCATGTCTTCAATATGTATAAAGGATTCCAAGAGGCCACCTACCTGCCTGCTGACGTCAAGACAGACTCTATGGAAGTGCGCGGCAATGGCGACCAGAAGCGCCGGGTGCCCATGGTGAGCATCTCTACGGCAAAGATGCCCGACGGAAATATCATCGCCTCGCTTGTCAACGTCAGTCTCGACCGTACGCAAGAGGTAGAATTGGACTTCGACGGCTACAAAGCCAGGAGCGCGAGCGGCCAAATCCTGACCTGCAAGGACATTAAGGATTATAACGACTTCGACCATCCGTCAACCGTTGCGCCAGCAGCTTTCAACGGTGCTAAAGTCAAAGGCGGAAGACTGATGGTCAAGCTGCCGGCCAAGTCTGTGGTCGTAATCAAAATTTGCAAATAACCCACTCACGTTCTGAATGCTTCTGAATACAAGTTCTGCAAAATGAAAAGGATATTTTCTCTCATTTGTCTGTTCAGTCTGTTTCTCTCGGCCGGCGCACAGAATGCGGCGCGCGAGGTTACGATCAGCAACTCAGCCGACAAGCAGTCCATTCTCTATGGTTTTCTGCCCCAGCACGCCACAGGTCGCGCCGTCATCTGCTGTCCGGGCGGCGGTTATGAGTGGCTGGCTATGGATCATGAAGGCTTACAATGGAAAGACTATTTCAACAACCAGGGCATAGCCTTCTTCGTCTTGAAATACCGTTTGCCCAAGGGCGACCGCACGCTGCCCTTGAGCGATGCCTACAACGCCATACAGACCGTGCGTGACAGTGCGGCGGCATGGCACATCAATCCCAGCGACGTGGGCATCATGGGATTCTCGGCCGGAGGTCATCTGGCCTCTGCCGTCTCTACGCATGCCAACGCCCAGCACCGCCCCAATTTCTCCCTTCTGTTCTATCCCGTCATCTCGATGGACGAGAAGATAAGCCATCAAGGGTCTGTAGTCAACTTCCTGGGCGAGGGACGCAAGGACGCGAAGCTGGTGAACGAATGGTCGAGCGACAAGGCCGTGGTGCGCCATCTCACTCCGCCCACGCTCATCATCCTGGCCAACGATGATGATGTGGTGCCTCCCGTGACCAACGGCATAGCTTACTATTCGGCCATGCGCAACATGGGTTCCGACGCCTCGCTCATCGTCTACCCTACAGGCGGCCACGGGTTTGGCTTCAATCCCGACTACAAGTATCACCAGCAGATGCTGGACGAAATCACGTCATGGCTCAATCACCTGCAGGCGCCCAAGCCAGACGCCAAGCGTGTGGCCTGCATCGGCAACAGCATCACCGAGGGCTTCGGCATCGATATGTGTTCGGCCAACAGCTATCCCACTCAGTTGCAGCAGCTCCTGGGGCCCGGCTATTGCGTGCGCAACTACGGCGCGAGCGGTTTCTGCATGCTCGCCCATAGCGATTGTCCCTACGTCAGGCTGCCGCAGTGGCACGATGTGCTCAACTTCAACCCCGAGATCATCGTGCTGAAGATGGGCACCAACGACACAAAACCTTGGAACTGGCAGCACGCCGATGAGTTTGAGCAGGACTATCAGCACTTTATCGACACGCTGAAAGCCTTGCCCTCGAAACCGGAGATTATCCTCGCCTACCCTATCCGTGCATTTGACAACCCGTTCAGCATACGCGACTCTGTGCTCACGGCCAGTATCATTCCAACAATCAAGAAGCTGGCACGCCGCAACCACTTGCAGTTGCTTGACCTGCACAGCCTATTCACGCCGCAACTGCTCAGCCAATCAAAGGAGCGGCTCATCCAGCAGGATGGCGTCCATCCCACGAAGGCTGGCGCGGCCATGATAGCGCAAAGAGTGGCCGAGGCCATAAAGAAAAGAAAATAGACATTACAAAAATCGCGACCCACAGAGATGTGAGCCGCGATTTTTTTGTATGAACGAGTTCGCCACCTACTCCAACCTGAACTGAGAAGGCGTCTTTTTCATATAAGTCTTGAAATATTTGGTTAGCATTGCTGCATCGGAGAAGTTGAACTGATAGGCTATCTGCTGCACGGTATCGGTTGAGCTGAGAAGCCGATGGGAAATGAGAGTAAGGAGCTTCTTGTTGATCCAGACTTTTACGGTGTCGCCACTGATTTGTTTCACCACTCTGTTCAGATATTGTGGCGTGACATTGAGCTGAGAAGCATAGAAGAGCACAGAATGCTCCTGCTCTATGTTGTCGTCCAATTCCTTCATAAATTTGCGAAAGAGCTGAACCATCACCACAGAGACATCAGGATCAGCATCAGGATTGTCGACATCGTTACCGAAGCAAGTGGCAATTTCAAACAGGTAAAGCTGAACTACCAACCTGATCATTCGGCTGTTAGTGGGGTTGTCCGTACGATTGGCCATAGCCGAAATCTCAAAAAGACTGTGCATGATTCGAGCCATAGACTGTTCTGAGAGATGGAAGCAGTTCTTCATGGTCATGTATTTCATGAAGGAATAGTTGAACGGAGGCTCCGTGGCAATCAGCGAAGTGACGAATCCACGCCGCATACCAATCACTATCGCTTCATAGTCGGGTGAACATTTCACGAGCGACAACTCATCACTATTCACTTGGTCTACGAAGTCACTGGCTACACAGTCTATCGTCCTGCCGCCGACTATCCAAGAAGAATTCCCTTCAGACATATTACGTGTAGATGCCAATCTCCGGCCAATGCCTTGAAACCGTCAGTACCATTGACTCTTTGCACCCGCAGATCATCGGTAATGATGGGCAGATGGCTGTCCTCACTGTCGAAATACTTATCAATATAGTCCATCGTAGAGATTCCTTTTCTGCAAAAATACACAAACTTTGATAAATGTGCAACTCAAAGCAAGAAAAATAGAACCTAAGCTTGTCAAAACAGAAACAAAGCCATGCAGATTATACATTTACATTTATTTTTTCCAATCTTACTGTCCGTTTTGACAAAGCCAAAACAGTTTTTTATCCATAATTTTGCCCGCGAAGAGTTACCAACTAGGGTGTCCAATTCGTTGTGCCAATTTTAGCTCACTTTTCTGAGCGTCTTGGTCCGTTCTGTAACCCAATTCTTGGGCAGGTGCTCGGTTGACCA